>CAZLTV010000016.1:7222-43143 GCA_964562545.1 uncultured Mycobacterium sp.
TCAGGAAGACCAGACGCCGCACGGCGGCGGCGTCGTAGCGGCGGTGTCCCGCCGGGTCGCGCGCGACGGTGACCAGCCCGATGCGTTCGTAGTAGCGCAGGGTGTGCGGGCTGACGGCCAGGTGCTGGGACGTCATGCCGATGTCCCAGTCGTCGGCGTCGTCGTCGCGGGCAAGCTCGCGAAGCGAGTCGAGGCACACGCCTCCAGGTGGGTCTATCGCCAGGCGAAGCGCTTCGACGAGTGGGTCGTCGGTGTTCATGACCTGACGCTAAGGGTCTGAGCGCGCTCTAACGCAAGATCGGTTCTCGACGGCCCGGCGGGCGCACCCTGATCTGCCCCGTGGGATTCGGCTCATTGGTGTTCCGCGCGCAGCGCGGCCAGGGCGGTGGCGATGCGTTCCGTCACCGGCCCGGGCAGTTCGGCCGCGGTGGCGATCGCCATGTCGACGCGTTGCGCGCTGGTCGCGTCGATCAGGTCGCGGCCGTGTTCAGACAGTGTCAGTGTGCGGCTTCGGCGGTCGTTGGGGTCTTCGGTGCGCACGATGAGGCCCTGGTCGGTCAACACCGTGACCGCGCGGCTGGCGGCGGGCAGGCTGATGTCCATCAGTTTCGCGACGTCGCCGACCCGCAGGGTGGTGTGGCGGTCGATCAGATGCAGGGCTGCCAGCTCGGCGACGCTGAGTTGTTGATCTTTGAGTGATTTCGACAACCCGACGATCAAGGAGGTGAACATGGCGCGCATGAATGCTTCTAGGGTGTTCACCTGCGGCTGTTCGTCGTTCACGGGCTCCACGATAACCAGGTACTTACATAGGGCCAACTATTGTCGTTCTGCAATAACTTGGTAGGCCCGACTATGGCGGCTCGTGCTGTGTCGGCCCCTGTGCCGTCAGCGCCGACGACAGTGCCTGCCGGTGCCGGTCTTGCCGGCGCCAGTGCGCACGGGGTGGTTTACTCGCCACGTGAGCCCTCACCACCAGAGCGCGAGGACACGGTGATCCGCAGCGTCGGGCGGGTCGGCCCGGTCAAGGTCGTGGGGTTGGTGTTGTGGCAGCTGAAATACGACCTGCTCGTGATGCTGGTGGTGGCCGCCCTGTTGGTGCCGATCCCCGATGCGGTCCAGATGGAAAACTCCGTGGCTGCCCTGTCCGTGCTTGGCATCGCCGCGTCCATCTTCATCGGGTTCCGCAACACGACCGCCTACAACCGTTGGTGGGAGGCGCGAACCCTATGGGGTGGGGTCATCAACGATTCCCGATCCCTTCACAACAATCTGGCCGCCGTCGACGCCGGAACCGCAGCCATGTCGGTGATCACCGACCGCATGCGTCACCGCCAAGTCCGTTACGTGTGGACGCTGGCGGCCGAATTGCGCGGTGTGACACCGCCGCCCGGCGTGGTTGAGCTCACCGACGAGGATCCGGCCGCAGCGACGGCGACCGAACTGCTCAACCTGCAGGCGCGCGATGTCCAAACCCTTTCGGCCGGCGGTCATATCGACCACCAGGCCAGGGTGATGTTGATGTCGGTCAACACCGCGCTCGCGACCTCTCAGGGTGGGCTGGAACGTATTCGCAACGAGCCCATCCCGGTCCACTACGACGTGTTCATCCGGGTAATGGCCTGGCTGTTTGCCATAGTGGCTTTCAACCGTTTCGACGCCAACCACGAAATAGCCGGAGTCGTCCTCGGACTGCTTCTCATGCTGTTGTTCATCGTGGCCGAACGCCTGGGGTATTTCATTGAACGGCCGATGAGCAACCGGATCTTCGACCTGCCGATGTATCGGTTCTGCAGCACCATCACCGGAAATCTGCTCGGTCGCGGCCATCCCCTGGCCGCACCACGGGAATCCGATAGATCCGTGATCTGGATGTAGCGCCCCACCCCTACGCCTGCCCGCAGCAGGCAATTGCCGCCGCGACCCTCGGCACTACCCACGGGACCGTGGGATCGGCGCAGCCGAGCACGGGTGCCCTCGGCGATTTTCACGATCACATGCCTTCGTACCGTTAGGGTTTGAGAGTGACAACTGACGGTCGCGCTGACAGTGGTGGTGAACGTGCACAGTCACACACCGAAGGTGAACGTGTTCAGCTCGGGCAGTGGGCGGGCGGGATTGGCGACGAGCCCGCCCACGTTCCCTCGGTGCGGGTCGGCCGGCGGTGGTTCAGTTCATTGTGGTTGATTCCGCTGACGGTGCTGGGGTTGGTGATCGGGGTCGCCATCGCTCAGCATCTGCGTCAGCACGAATGGATGCAGGAGTTCATCCTGCGCTACCCTGGCACCGCGGCGACCCACGGTGCAGGCGAACCCGGGCTTCCAGCGTGGCTGCGGTGGAGCCACTTGTTCAACATCGTGTTCATGATGTTCATCATCCGGGCGGGCCTGCAGATTCTGGCCGATCATCCGCGCCTGTATCTGAACGCCGGCAGCACCCCGGGCACTGCGTGGTTGCGGTTACGCGGCCCGATTCCCGCTGATCGGCTGGAGCCCGCGGACCCGGCCAGGCAGTGGACGGCCAAAGACGATTCGGTGTCGCTGCCGAAGTGGTTGGGAATTCCCGGTGTTCGGCACACGATCGGGCTGGCCCGCTGGTGGCATTTCACGTTCGACGCGCTCTGGCTGCTCAACGGATTGGTGTTTTATGTGCTGTTGTTCAGCACCGGCCAATGGCGCCGTATCGTGCCGCAATCCTGGGACGTAATCCCCAATGCGGTGTCCACTTTGGTGCAGTATCTGTCCTTGGATTTCCCCGCCAACGACGGGTTCGTCGCCTACAACGGTTTGCAGCTGATCGCCTACTTCCTCACAGTGTTCGTCTTCGCCCCGCTGGCATTCATCACCGGTCTGTTGCAGGCGCCGGCGATCGCGGCTCGGTTCGGACTGGGTTCCGGGCCGGCGAACAGACAGATCGCGCGCTCGATCCACTTTCTGGTGCTGATCTGGATGGTCTTCTTCATCGCGGTGCACACCATCATGGTGTTCACCACCGGACTCGTCGGGAACCTCAACCACATCGTGTTCGGCACCAACACCGACTCGTACTGGGCGCTGGTGGTCTACCTGATCGCCATGGCCGTGATCGTCGTGCTGTGGCTGCTGGCTTCGCCGTTGACCCTGCGCTATCCGCGGGTCGTACAGACTGTCGGCCGGCACGCCGTCGGCGGGATCAAGGGTTTGATGGAGTGGTTCCACCCCCATGCGGACTACACCGAGAAGGACATCTCCCCCTACTTCTGGGCCAACGGGACCCTGCCGACGTCGCAGCGCTACCGCCAGTTGCAGGCCGGTAATTGGGTCGACTACCGGCTGCGGGTCGGTGGCCTCGTGGAAAACCCCCGGGAGTTCAGCTACGCCGAGCTCCTGGCGATGCCCAAACACGACCAGATCACCCAGCACTACTGCATCCAGGGCTGGTCCGGGATCGCGAAGTGGGCCGGGGTGCGGATGTCGGAGCTGCTCGACATCGTCGAACCGCTGCCCACCGCCCGCTGGGTGGTCTTCTACTCGATGGCAGACGGTTCGGAACCGGGCGCGGGCCGCTACTACGACTGTCACAAGATCGAGCACATGCGGCACCCCATGGCCCTGCTGGCCTATGAGATGAACGATGAGCCGCTCACCGAGGCCCACGGGGCTCCGCTTCGTCTACGCAACGAAGTCGAGTTGGGGTTCAAGCAAGTCAAGTGGATCGAGTCGATCGAGTTCGTGGAGAGCTTCGAGCACCTCGGTCTCGGCCAGGGCGGCTACAACGAGGACCACGAGTTCTTCGGTTACCGGATGCCGATCTGATGTACGCGTGGCGCAACCCGCAAGGAACTTCGTGCGACTCGCCACGGTCGCACACCCGTTCAGAAACAAGCAGACATGAAGATAGGGCCGCCCGGAGGTGGACGGCCCTATCGGTTCTCGAGGTATTTCGGAGCGGTGGTTCAAACAGTCGATGATGGCGCCGTTTTGGGCGTCACGTACGCGGGGAGGCACACGGTGAACTTGCATCGGGGATACAGCCTCCGTAGCAATTCGACCACCGCGACGCATCCGATGATGACCCCCACCGGGCCGAGGTTGGCCCAGTCGATGCGTGCCACGTGCGCGGCCCCGTCGTCCACGACGCGGACGATCACCGGGACTGCGGCGATGCTTGCTGCACCGGTGATCAGGCGGAAGAGGTGTTTCTGGACGGCCACGCTGAGCAGCATTCCCACGGCCGCGAACACATACAGCGACACTTCGGGGAAAACGACGCCCCCCACATGGGTGAGCAGATATCCGGCCGTCATATTGGCCGGATGAACCTCCGGGATCCTGATGAGCATCCACATGTTTCGCACCGGATCGAATTCCCAGCATTTGTTCGGTGCGTGTTTCTTGCGTGGTACGTTCTTCTCGTCCGACATTCGGGGCTCCTAACCTCTGAGTTGGATCGTGAGGTGGCTGATGGCAACTCGGCCACCTCACTTGGCGTTTGACGCCAACTTCTGATCATCCATGGAGATAAAGCCCGGTCAACGGCTGCGAGATCGCACGTGCGCCTGGGTTTTTGCCCGCTTTGAAGCGCGGATTAAATCCGTGCTTGCTAGTTTTTAACCCGTGACGGCACGCAGGCGGGGAAGACCGCCGGCCTCGGGTTTCATGGACATGACTCCGAACAGGCTCAAGCAGTTCTATCAGGCAGCACACCGTGGCTCGATCGGTGCGGCAGCGAATTTTTGCGAATGCGACCCATCGACGGTGCGGTCAGCCATAACCGACATCACGAGATTCGCTGGCGGCAAGGAATTAGTGACCTACCTCAACGGCGACAAGGACGTTATCGCCCTGACGCCCTACGGCGAAGCCTTCCGAGATGCGGCCAAACTCGTGGTCGACGCCGTCGATGCGTTGGAACGTCTGGAGCCGACATCGTGTGTGCTCTCCGCTCTGCCACATCACGCACTGTGGATGGGCAAGGTGCTCCAGGAGCATGCGGATACGCTCGAATTCCAGGTTCTCGATGAAGTGGATCGCGTCGTATCTCGGTTCGACTTCGCCGTTATCAGTCCCTTGATGGCCGGCACGATCGACGCCGTCGTCGGCTTGCAGCCGCAGATCCGGGACAAGGACAAGGCCAGGCGGTCCGCCCTGACGATCGATCCGCTCTACGATGCGCGGTTGATGGCTCAAGTCCTGGTCGACGATGCCGACATGGTGGCCAAGCTGCTCAACGACGATCACACCGTGTCGATCGACCGACTCGTGGCCAGCGGCTACAAGCTGCTGCTTCCGCCACGGGGTGTACGCAGCCGGGACCTCTTCGATAACGCGGTCGAGTACGCACAGCTCGAGGAACCGCGCATCGGCTACGAGTCCTTCGAAACCAAGGTTCTATGCCATTACGGCCGACTGAACCTTGGTGTGACGATCTTGCCCAGCGATATCGCCCGCGCGTTCGCGCGTACCGGCGAGTTCGGTTCCTACGCCGAAGAAGAAGACCCCAACTACTACTGGTTCCCGATCGTCGACCGGGACGGCAACGACATCACCCACACCGTGACGTTGACGTACCGTGTCAGATCCCATCCGCTCGTCGACGATGTCGTCAGGTCCGTCAAGACGCTGCTTCATGACGATCCCGCCCTGCTCGACGAACTCACCGGCCGCTACCCCCCTCCCCCACCGAACGAGATCGCCCGGGCCGCGCATGCCGCTCCAGCCAATGCGGCCCCGTTTCCTGCCCCCATCGCGCCCACCGGCAGCTAGTCGCGAACCACGGCGGCGGTGTCCGCTCAGCTAGTGGTTCCAGCTCCGATCGCAGCGATCTCGATGCCGATGCGTTTGTCCAGACCGCCGGCGATCTTGGTGAACGTCGCGTAGAACCACCGCGCCCAGCCGTATTGCTGGCAGAGCTTGTCGAAGACGTGCTCTGTTCCGGCCCGGTCGAGCAGCGTTGCGACCGCCGGCACACCCTCGTTGGTGGGTTGGCCTCGGAAAGTGCATGCCGCGACGCGGACCTGCAGGTTGTTCCGTAGCCGCTTGACCTTCCACGAGTCACTTCCGGTGAAGACGAGCAGTTTGTCGTCGACCGCGACGCCACGGATCGGCGTCGGTTTGGGTCGGCCGTCCTTGGTGAACGTCGTCAGCAGGACGTACTTGGAGCCAATGACGTCGGTGAATGTCGCGGCCAATGAGGGTCCTCCCGGCTATCCGGCTAACACGCGTCGACGTGCGGCGATGGGCTCTTCGTTGTAGCCGGGTTCGCCGAGCACGCCATCCGACCAAGAAAGTATACGTTCGTTTCCTTTCGCCCTCCCCGCTTGGCGCCCGCGCAGAGAGACGCTTGTATGCTGCTGCGGCGAGGCTCGGCGCCCGTAGATCTGCAGCCGGTCCGAGCGCCGAATGCGCGCTGATTCCGAATGTTCCTGCCGTCCTGCCGCCCCTCGCGCACGAAAGCATCGCGACGTCAACCAATGCGATCGGCCTGTCCGGGCACTGGCGGTCGCGGAGATATCCGGCACCACGGAAGGAATCGGCCATGGGATCGCTCGAGGGCAAGGTTGCTGTCATTACCGGCGGGAGTAACGGGATCGGGCTGGCGACGGCCCATCGCTTCGTCGCCGAAGGCGCCCGCGTTTTCATCACCGGTCGAAACCAGCAGCGGCTCGACGACGCAGTGGCCGGTCTTGGCCCCAACGCCCGTGGGGTGTGCGGCGATGCGTCCGACCTGGATCATCTCGACGCGCTGTATGCAACGATCTCCGAGGTCGCCGGCGGCCTCGACATCGTCGTCGCCGCTCCGGGCGCACGGCTGTGGCGGCTCTTCGGCGATGTCACGCCCGCCGACTTTGACACCGCCTACGACACCAACGTGCGTGGGGTGTTTTTCACCGTGCAGAAGGCCTTGCCCCTGCTGCGAGACGGCGCGTCGGTTGTCCTGGTCGGCTCATCGTTGTCCCACCGAGGCCAGCCCGGGCTCAGCCTCTACGGGTCAACCAAGGCCACCTTGCACTCCTTCGCGCGGACGTGGGCGGCCGAACTGGGCCCCCGCCAGATCCGGGTGAACGTCCTGAGCTCCGGCCCCGTCGATACTCAGGCCACCGAGGTCCCCCCGGACATGGCCGACGCCGACATGGCCCGCCGCCGTGCCCTGCGTGAGGCCTCACCTTTGAAGCGGATCGGCCGACCTGAGGAACTCGCCTCGGCGATCCTGTTTATGGCCAGTGACGAAAGCTCCTATATGACCGGTGCCGAGCTGCTCATCGATGGTGGGCTGACTGTGAAGTGAGCCTGGCTGCATCTGCCGCTTCCGTACCGCGTCCATCGCCAGGCGCATTGCTCCACTATTGACATGTCACTACTGGAGTGTCAGGGTGGGTGACACACCGACCCTGGGAGCTACCAATGCCGACACTGCCGTGGACCGCACCGAAGAATTCCCGCTCATCCACCGGCGAGCTGGTCGTGATGGCGTCTCGCTTCCAGTTACAGGCCTGGCGCGACGTCGCCCCGTTTTTCGTGGCGTCGTTTCGGATTCGCCGGCAGATGCTCAACTCGCCCGGCGTGGTCGGTGTTTCGTTGATCGCCAGACCAACGTCGAAGACGTTCTACACGCTGTCGGCGTGGCAAGACCGCGCATCATTGGACGCGACCGTGGCCCACCAACCCCACGCCGCGACGATGAACCGCTTCCGGTCGCGCACCACGGATTCGCTCTTCGCGTTCTGGTCAATCCCCGCGACGGATGGCCCGCCCACATGGGACGAGGCGCAACGTCGACTCCAGGACGAACAGGCCCGCCGCGCACCCCGAAGCCAAGGCACGATCTGACGGTCCCGACTTCGCGGGACTCATCGCCTGTCAGCGTCACCGCACATTGGCCAATACGGCCCGCGATATCGGGGTGGCGCCGGCGTTCAGTTCCAGGATCTGCCGGCTGATTTGCCGCTGATGAAGCAGTTCCGCGAGCGTTTCAGCCACATCCTCGCGAGGGATGTCACCGTGGAATTCGGCCGGTCCCAGCGATACCGCACCTTTACCGGGATCGTCTCGCAGCAGCGACGGCCGAAGGATGACCCAATCGAGCCCGCTGCGGGTCACCGCGATGTCAGCCTGCTTCTTCACGGCAAAGTAGTACTCGACCTCGTCACCGTTGTCGCGTTCACGCCACGACTCCGGAAGCACCGACACCAGCGTGAAACGGTCGACGCGCGCGGCCCGCGCCGCGTCGATCGCTTTCTCGACACCGTCACCGTCGATCGCCGTGGTGACTTCCCTGGCGCCACCGTTGGACCCCGCGGTGTACACGATCGCGTCCGCCCCGGCGAACGCCGTCGCCAGCTCGTCGGGCGACATAGTGGCAAGGTCGGCGACCGTGGCGGTCACCCCCCGGGCAGCCAACTCCGCCTGCTGATCGTCGCGCCGCACCAACCCGCGCACGTCGTCGCCTCGGGAACGCAGCTTGTCGACGAGCAACCCCCCGATAGCACCGGTGATTCCGACGATAAAGACCTTCATACTTTCTGCCCTCTTCCGTTCTAACCCTCGTGCCTGGCCCTCGCGTCCGGCCCTCGCGTCCGGCCCTCGCGTCTAGCCGCGGGATTTGCGCATGGCCCACCCGCCCTAACCCTCACCGGCCTACCCCTCACCGAGACAATCGCCACCGACCGAGGCCCTCCCGCTTTGGGACCCAGCCAAGGTTCGACAACGAATATTGCGGCCGCCGTATTGCCAGCATCGGCCTTGACGGCATCCGCATTGCCGCATCAGTGCAGCCGGATGCGTGCGGTTCCTAGGGTCACGCGGCCCCGTGTGCCGGTTCGCCCGATCGGCCTCCGGCGAGTGTGACGAACCACCCAGTGCAAACATCGCACAACCGGGAACAGAATAGACACCCTATGCACTTGTCCCCCAGGTGCCGATACCGAGTCTCACTTCTCCCAGCCCGGAACCGGCGACCCGCCGGATAGCTCTCACCGCCACCGACCGACGCCTCTGATGCGCCAGGGTCCCCTCGCCGGGCGCTACCCGGCCGTGGCCGCAATGGTCACCCTGGCCCTCATCCCCTACCTGGCCCTGTCGGCGGCAATCGAGCCGTTGGTGCCGATGCTCACCGACCAGCTGAACCTCAGTGAACAGGCCATGAGCCTGGGCACCGGGCTGGGCAACGCAGCCTACGCCGTCGGGACTGTGCTGGCGGTGCAGTTCGCCCAGCACCTGCCGCAACGTCGGATGCTGCTGGTCTACGCGGTGCTGCTGGTCGTCGGGTCGGTAGTCGCGGCTTCGGCGGTCAACGGCGCCATGTTCGTCAGCGGCCACATCGTCCAGGGCCTCTCCACCAGCATGCTGCTGATCGCCGCGGCACCGTCGCTGACCATCGGCTTTCCCCCTGACAAGCTGCGCTACACCGCGGTGATCATGAACATGTGCGTGTTCGGCGCGGTCGCGCTCGGGCCGTTCATCGGCGGCCTGCAGGCCGAGGCGGGCTCCTGGCGCCCGTTGTTCTGGATCGTGTCCGGCGTTGCTCTGCTGGCGTTGATCATGGCGGCGCTGACGTTCGAGGACGCACCACCGGCCGACCTGGGCGCCCCGCGTGATCTGCCCGCCATCGCATTGGCCGCAGTGGGTTGTGCAGCGGCTTTCGTCGGCGCCGCTCAGCTGACCACCCACGACTTCGGTGACCTCGCAGCCACCGCACCCATGCTGGGCGGCCTGCTGCTGATCGTGGCACTGATCGTCTACCAGTTCCGGGCGCGTCGACCGTTGCTGACCATCCGGACGATGCTCACCAGCGCCGTTCCGGTGGCCGGTGTCGGTGTCGCATTGTTCGCCGCGGGCGCGTCGGTGGCCGCGACTGCCCTGACCGCGAACGTGTTGATGCAACACTTCAGCCCGGTACATGTCGGTCTGCTGTATCTGCCTGAGGTCGGCGGCGCGATCGTGATGGCCCTTGTGTTCGGCTACGTCATCACCCGCCGGGCGATGCATTACCTTCCGCTGATCGGGATGGGCTTGTTGGCCGCGGGGATCGCGGTGTTCCTGGTCGGCCTTCCCACCAATCAGCCGTTGATTCTCCTCGGGTCCGCGCTGACCGGGCTGGCGCTGGGCGCCACCGTGGCGCCGGCGTTGTTCGTCGCTGGCTTCTCGCTGCAGTCCAACAGCCTGCAGCGGGTTTTTGCGATCATCGAGCTGTTGCGCGCGGTTGCCGCGTTCATGGTCGCTCCCCTGCTCGCCCACGTCGCCACCTCGGTCTCGGGCGATCTCGCCGAAGGCACCGACTTCGCCCTGTGGATCGGCCTCGCGCTGTCAGTCGCCGGCGCCGTCTTCGGGGTGGCGGTCTATGCGCTCAGCGGGGCCCGCCCGCAGACACCGGACCTCGACGCGTTTCTCGACGGCGACTCCCCCGCCTGGTACTCGCCGCCGCTGCTGGCCCGACTGCGCCCCGGCCTACCCGCCCGGCCCGTACCGGCCGTGGTGTCCCCCGCCGCCCACGACGTCGACCAGATCGCCCCCTCGGCGCCGGGTCCGGTCCTGTTCGCCTACGACGGAACCGAACTCGCCGGTCACGCTATCGAGTACGCCGCGACGCAGCTGGACTCGGGCCGAGATGTGCTGGTCGTGTGCGTCTGGCAGCCCGTCGACGTCGGGTTCACCCCGACCGGTTCAACGCATTTCGACGCCGATCAGGCGTCACAGGTTCGGCGGGCCGCCGAGCTGACCGCAGCGCACGGGGCAGAACTAGCCCAGTCGCACGGCTTCCGCGCGTGCAGCATCGCGGTGGAGGCGTCGCCGACGTGGAAGGGCATCGTCGACACGGCCGACGAACGACGCGCCAGCCTGATCGTGCTCGGGCCGCACCGGCGCACCGGCGTCCTCGGCCATTTTCACGGAAGCGTCGCCGCCGCGGTGGTCACGCATAGCGCCACACCGGTGCTGGCCGTCCCGATGATGGCCAAGGCCGACACCTAGGTAGTCAGACGCGTAGTTCTCCGCTTGGCCGCCAATCGCACAGTTTCGACGATGAGTCGAGGACTACCGAGCGGACCGGCCCGGCTGCGATCTCGCGGCCCGACATCAGCAGATGCCTGATACCGGTGCGGCGCCCTCGGCGATCGTGAGGAGACACCGTGCCAGCACAGATCATCGACGGCGCCGCCGTCGCCCGACAAGTCCGCGACGAGGTGACCCTCGGCGTGATAGCACTGGTCGCCGAAGGCGGTCACCGACCGGGGTTGGCCACCGTGCTGATCGGCGACGACCCCGCATCCCAGGTGTATGTCCGCAATAAGCGGCGCGCCTGCGTTGCGGCGGGAATGAGCGATCTGCATCAGCATCTTCCTGCCGATACCGGCCAGGACCAAGCTGCTGCCCTTATCGACGATTTGGCCCAGGATCCCGCGGCTACGCGGCGTTGAACGCCGGGGACTACACGACTGCCGCGGAGCTGTTGCGGCGCTGCGTTAGTCAAATGAAGGGCCACAACGACCGTTCGATCCTGTGGTGGTGCCTGGAATTGCTCGGGTGGGTGGCCGCCGAGCACGCCGAGTACCGTACCGCGTTACGGCTGATCGGTGCGGCCCGCACGTACGGACCGCATGCCCTTCCGCCGGTGTTGCGGAATCGCCATGACGGTGTGTTGGCCGCGGCCCGCCGCGCCCTGGGGGCCACCGCGGATCGGCACTATTACGCGGGCAAACGGCTACCGCTCTCCGATGCGATCGACCTGGCCGCTGGGATTCCGGTCAGCCCCGGGGCCGTCGACGGGCCGGAAGCCCTCAGCGAACGCGAACATCAGGTGGCCCGGCTGATCTCGCAGGGGCGGACGAACAGGGAGATCGCCGCGACGCTTGTTATCTCCACCCGCACCGCCGAAGGGCACGTGCAACGGATCCTCGCCAAGCGCGGGTTCACCTCACGTGCCCAGATCGCAGCCTGGGTGACCGAAACCGACCATGACACCGCCAACGAGGAGGACACACCGTGAAAGCAGCCGTGCACCAAGGCATCGGGGAACCGCTGAAGATCGAAGAACTCGACGTGCGCGGGCCCGGGCCGGGAGAAATCCTGGTCGAGATGAGGGCGGCCGCCGTCTGCGTCACCGATGTGCTCGCCACCAAGGGAGTCACCCTGGTGCCCACACCGTTCGTCAGTGGACACTCCGGAACCGGAATCGTGCGCGAGATCGGCCCCGGGGTCACCCGGTTTTCGCCGGGGCAACGCATCGCGACCGCGGGGTCCTGCGAATGCGGTATCTGCTACCCGTGCGTCCAGGGGACCCCGTCGGCCTGCGACGAGATCGCTGGCGGCATGTTGACTCCCCGTGTCATCGGCTACCGAGACGGCGGTGAGGCGGTGTACGCCGACGGTGGGGTCGGTGTGTTCGCCGAACACACCGTCTTGCGCGAGCATTGCGCAGTGGCCTTCGATGCCGATATTGACGACGATCACGCGGCGCTGTTGGGCTGTGGCGTCATCGGCGGTCTCGGAGCGGTTCTCAACGTTGGCCGAGTTCCACGCGGCTCCACCGTGGCGATCGTCGGTTGCGGCCATTTGGGACTGTGGATGGTGCAGGCGGCGGTCCTCGCCGGCGCCGGCACCATTATCGCGGTGGAGCACAACGCTTCCCGCCGCGCTGTCGCGGCCGAACTCGGCGCGACGCACCTCGTTGATCCCGCCGCCGGTGATTCCACCGAGCAAGTGCGTGACCTCAGCGGTGGCCGCGGCGCGGATGTCGCCCTGGAGGCGGGAGGCACCGTCGACGGGATCGAGCAAGCCTTCTCGATGACCCGCGGCGGCGGGGTCACCGTCACCACGTCCATGGCCTATCCGTCCGACCAAGTGCGGTTCGGTGCGCTTGACGTCGGAGTGGCAGCCAAGACGATCGTCAGTTCACAAAGCGGCGGAGGTTTCCTCAGGCGCGACATCCCGCTCTATGCCCGCCTGCTTGAACGCGGCGATATCTCGGCGAGCAAACTGGTTTCACAGCGATTCGGGCTTGCCGACATCAACGCGGCCTTCGCTGCTGCCGACGCTCAGCACGTGCTGTCCGGGGTGATCTGCTTCGACAACGCGGCCTGAGCTTGTTAGAAACGTCTCCGCGCACCTGGACGGCGCGGTCGTCGGATGCTGGCCACCCCAGCCACCCGGGGACCGCAGTCGGGCAGGACCCCAGATCGAGACGATTCGGTCGGGATTCCATTCCCGCACTTCGCCCTCACGGAACTCGACCTGTTCGCTGCGGCCCGGTTTCAACCAGCGCCGGCAGATGGCGTAGTCGGCCAGGATGATCAGAACCCAGGTGTTGGTCAGAACACCGGTGATGGCGAGGGACGTGCCCAGGTGGTTGATCATGTTGGTGGCGTAGAACACCACGCCGAACAGCCAGACCGCGAACATCCACCAGGGCCGGCCCGGCCGGAAGTGGGCGATGACGTCGAAGCCGCTGGAAAGCGTGATGGGTCCGCGAACAGGAAGTCACGTTTCGGCTTCTGCTCGGCGTAAAGACTTCTCAGATCCGGGGTCGCTGAAGTTGCATGCGCCGCGAGCTGTGAACGGTTCGACGAGTTGCTCCAAATAGCCTGTTGGGTAGTGAGGTTTGGCGGCCATGCCGAGATCGTCGGTGCTGAACTGGCGCTGCGGATCATAGGAGTAGGTTCGGTAAAGGTGGTCCCAGATCAAGGTGAACAACCCAAAGTTGACATCCCCGACGCCAGCCCATTTGAGGTGGTGGAAGCGGTGGCCCTCGTTGAGCGCCAGCACTGAGCGCAGGGGGCCCACCCGGTAGTCGACGTTGGCGTGCTGAAGCAGCAGTTGCACGGCGACGTAGACGGCGAGCACCGAGGCCACCTGTACGGGGATTCCCATGATGATCAGCGGTAGCACACCGCCGGCCATCTCAACGGCCTGGTGCAGCGGATGCTTCATCAGGCCGTTGAGTCCGTAGAACCGCCGAATGCTGTGGTGCACAGCGTGTAATCGCCACAACCATCCGACCTTGTGACTGGCCAGGTGGATGGTGGTGATACCGAAATCGGCGACGAACACCGCCAGGATCACCTGCGCGACGAACGGCAGTGCGGCGGGCCACCATTGGTGGGAGGGCGTGATGGCGGCAAGCAGCGGGATGGCCGCAACGCTGGCCAGAATGAACGTTTCGTTGACAATCGCGTGTACGGTGTCGCGGCCCGCATCGTCGAGGTCGTCGTTCCATTCGCTGCGATAGGGCAAGATTCGCTCGGCGGCGAACGAGCAGGCGACTGCCGCCGCGACCAGGATAATCAGCCAGAATTTCGCGGCACCGTGAGCGGCGAGATAGACGGCAGTACCGCCGAACCCCACCAGCATGAAGGGTACGTAGCCGTATCGGATGAGGTTTTTCAGCACGCCCATCACCGTCGCGCACGCGGCTGCCTCGCGGCTTGTACGGATTCGTCGCGTTTGGCGCGGCGTCGGCGGTTATGCCCACACCAGGTTGCGGCTCGCCTGGCTCGGTGACAACCCGAACATCTCGTGGCAGACGCGGTTGGCGTGGGCGCTGTCGGTGAAGCCCGCTGCGTGGGCGGCATCGGTGAGCGACATGCCCTGCTGCAACGCTTCGACAGCCAATCGGAGCCGGACCCACCGCACATATGCGGGAAACGATTGACCCACCTGGTCGTTGAACAGGCGACTCAACCGACTCGGGGACAGTGCGACGGCTCGGGCGATGGTGGACAGGTCGACGGGCTCGGGAAGAAGTTGCGGTACCAGCTCGACAGCCCGGCGCACGCTGGGATGCCATGCCTCGCTTGCTTCTCCACCGCCCTGACGCTGTGTAGTCACTATCTTGGCGAGAATCGAAGCCGGATCCGCGTCTGCCGGATCTGGCCAACCGAGCGCCTGTCCTGCCTGCGCCCACCGGGTCGCATCGTCGCCATTGTGAGCAAGCCCTGTCATTCCAGGCGCCACGACAACTGCCGGGTCGATAAAGACCAGGGCCCCGCGGACATCCGGCGTCAAAACACGGATCGAATGCTCACACCCGGACGGAATGATCGCCGCCGACGTCACCACCCGGTTGTTGTGGCCGTCGGCCAACTCGAAGCTACCCACCCACGCGCGCACGACTTGGGTCGCGACATGGTGATGACCGCGAGCGTCCGAGAGCGCACCGACGTAGCACAATGCGCCATCGGCGACTGCCAGAGCACCCGACCACGGTGCGATTCCGGTCATCTCAGCGTTCACTCCGTCTCACCGGCAGTATGTCAACCACAGTCTGCCTGGTGCGCAGCCGGACTTGGCCCCAGGTGTCAGCCGCAGGTCATGCAAGGCACTTACCTGCTGATACTGGAGTACATCGCCGCCGGCGGTTGGGACAGCATGGCTTTCACCCCTCGCGATAACCCAGGGCTGCGGAGATGCGGCCGGCGGCGCGGGTTACCACCGGAACCAGGCCGCGCATTCGCGCAGCAGGCATGTACGGCCGCGTTGCCGAGACGCTGATGGCGCCGACGATGCTGCCCGAGCCGTCGCGCACCGGTGCGGCGACGCAACGGATCCCCGGTTCGTTGTCTTCCATGTCCATCGCGGCGCCCGCCCTGGCGAAGCCCCTCATCCGCAGGCAGAAATCGTCGATGTTGGCCCTCTTGGCCTCAGGTGACAACATCGGGTGCACGGCGTCGGCCTCGAAGGCCGCGCGCCACCGATCCGGAGCATCGAGCAGCAGCGCTTTACCGACACCGGCCCTGGATAGCGGCATGCGGTAGCCGATGCGTGATCGCATCTCGGCACCGCGGGTTCCTGGCAGCTTGTCGAGGTACAGCACTGAGCCGCCGTCCTCCACGGCCAGGTGCACGGTGTCACTCACCTGAGCAGAGAGTTCCTCGAGAACCGGCCGGGCCACGACCGGCAGCGGGTTGCCGTGTAGTGCCTTGAAACCGAGGTCGATGAGGGTGGGGCCCAGTGAGTACCCCTTGGTGTCCAGCCGCAGGTATCCCTGCTGCAGCAACAGCTGGATAAGTCGGTGGGCTGTGCTGCGACCTACCCCCGTGGTCGTGGACACCGCGCGGAGATCCCGGGCGCCCTCTGCCACCGCCTGGATCACCGACAGGCCTCTGGCCAGAGTCTGCGTACCTGCGGGAATGGCATCGGGAGCGGCGGTCATGCTCGCAAGCATCCCATATATAGGGACGGCGTTTGCAAATTTGGGATGCTCTGCTGACAGTGGCACTGTGACCCCCACCACCCCCGACGATGTGACGCCCCGTCTGATCGCCCTCGACTGGGGTACCACCTCACTGCGGGCATGGTTGATGGACGCCAGCGGCGGCATCATCGCCGTCCGGCGGTGGGCGCGGGGCTTGCTCAACATGGACGACCTGTCCGCCGAGGAGCGAGTGCGCGAATACGAGCAGGTGTACTCCGAGGTGTGCGACGACTGGTTGCGCAGCTGGCCAGGGCTCCCGGCGATTGCCTGCGGAATGGTGGGCAGCGCGGGTGGATGGCGAGACGCTGGCTATCTGACGGTGCCCACCAACCTCGAGCTCGGCGCCCAGGATCTGGTGCCTGTCGAACATCCCGATGGAATCGTGAACCTGGTCCCCGGGCTGCGGATCCCGTCCCACCAGGGTGCCCCCGGGGACGTGCTGCGCGGCGAAGAGAGCCAGCTACTTGGCGCCTTCGACCTGGTCGACCACAATGTCTGCGCGCTGACATTCGTGCTGCCCGGTACGCACACCAAGTGGGTGCGCGTCGAGAACCGCAAGATAGTGTCGTTTACCACCGCGATGACCGGCGAACTGTACGGCCTGCTCATCAGGCACGGGTTGCTGTCCCGAACGGCGGTGCCCGGCCGCCGCGATGACCGGGCCTTTGCCGCGGGCCTCGCCGCGGGCGACCGCGGCCTACTCACCGAACTGTTCGGCGGACGCGCGCTGGTACTCGACGGCGTACTCGACGCCGCCTCGCTTCCTGACTACCTGTCCGGTGTCCTGATCGGCGACGAAATCCGCCACCAACTGCCCCTACACTCCGCCGACCGCGTCGTGCTGTGCGGCGAGCCCGATCTGTGCCGACGCTACGAGGCCGCTCTGGCCGGAGTGCCGCTGAGCGTAGTAGCCGAAGACGCGACCGCCCGCGGGCTCTGGTCCATCGCGCAGCGCGCCGCCCTATTGACTCCCCAACCCGAACGACACGGAGGTGCCTGACAAGTGGCCGTCGAAACCATCACCACGACCGGGCTGGTCGCGATCTTGCGCGGCATCACGCCGGCCGAGATCCTGCCCGTCGCCACTGCTCTCATCGAAGAGGGGTTCACTGCCCTTGAGGTGCCGATGAACTCACCCGAGCCGCTGCGGTCCCTGGAACTCCTTGCGGCCAAGGTGGACCCGGACACCTGCGTCATCGGCGCCGGCACGGTGCTGTCGGTCGACGACGTGGAAAGGACCCACTCCGCCGGTGCCCGGATTGTGGTCGCACCGAACACCGACGCCGATGTCATCGCAGCCGCTGTCGCGCGGGACATGCGCCCCTACCCGGGCGTCGTGACGCCGACCGAAGCCTTCGTCGCCATCAAGGCAGGCGCCCGCAGCCTCAAGCTCTTCCCCTCCGACGTCCTCGGCATCCGCGGAATGAAGGCGATCCAGGCGGTGCTGCCCGCCGACGTCGAGCTGCTGCCGGTGGGTGGGGTGGACCAGGGCAACCTCGCCGATTGGGTGGCCGCCGGCGCCGGCGGGGCCGGGCTGGGCAGCTGCCTGTACCGGCCGGGAGACACCGCCGACGACGTGCGGGCCCGCGCCCGTGCGCTCACCCGCATCTGGACCGACACCCGACCCGGGGCCTGATCCCGGCCCCCGAAGGACATACGAGAAAGAAGCGTTCAATGAAGATCACCTCTGTCACCACCTACACCGTGCCGCCTCGGTGGCTGTTCCTCAGGATCGAAACCGATGACGGCATCATCGGGTGGGGCGAGCCCGTACTGGAAGGCCGCGCCGCCACGGTCGCCACCGCCGTCGAGGAGCTGTCCGACTACCTGTTGGGGCAGGACCCTACACAGATCGAGGATATCTGGAATGTTTTGTACCGCGGCGGTTTCTACCGCGGCGGCGGCATCCACATGAGCGCACTGGCCGGTATCGACCAGGCGCTGTGGGACATCAAGGGCAAAGCATTGGGGCTGCCCGCCTACGAGTTGTTGGGCGGGCAGGTGCGCGACAAAATCAAGGTGTACTCCTGGGTCGGCGGTGACCGTCCGGCCGACACCGCCGACGCCGCTCGCGCGGTGGTCGACCGCGGTTTCGCGGCGGTGAAGATGAACGGCACCGAAGAACTGCAGTACATCGACACCTGGGACAAGTTGGAACGTTGCGTTAGCAACGTCGCAGCGGTGCGAGATGCTGTGGGACCCCACATCGGTATCGGCGTGGACTTCCACGGCCGGGTCCACAAGCCGATGGCGAAGGTGCTGCTGCGTGAGCTGGAGCCGTTCCATCTGATGTTCGTCGAGGAGCCAGTGCTCTCCGAGCACGTCGATGACGTGCTCGACGTGCTACGGCAGACACCGATCCCCATTGCTCTCGGTGAAAGGCTTTACTCACGGTGGGATTTCAAGCGCGTGGTGAGCAGCGGGGCGGTGGACATCATCCAGCCCGACCCGTCACACTGCGGTGGAATCACCGAGGCTCGCAAGATCGCCCACATGGCGGAGGCGCACGACATCGCGCTGGCGCTGCACTGCCCGCTGGGCCCCATCGCGCTGGCCGCCTGCCTACAGATCGACGCCGGTTGCTACAACGCAGCCATCCAGGAGCAGAGCCTGGGGATCCAGTACAACACCACCAATGACCTGCTGGACTATCTGGTGGATCCCTCGGTGTTCGACTACCACGACGGCTACGTCTCGATTCCTTCCGGCCCTGGCCTCGGCATCGAAATCAATGAGGACTACGTGAAAGAGCGGGCCCGAGAAGGCCACCGGTGGCGTAACCCCATCTGGCGGCATCGTGACGGCTCGGTCGCGGAATGGTGACGAGAATGACGAAAACACTTGCAGGAACTGCTACTCCGATGGCGACCAAAGCCAGGGTCCTGATCGCGGTGATGTTGTTCACCACTGTGGTGATCAACTACATGGACCGGGCCAACCTATCCATCGCGATGCCGGCCATCTCCAAGGAGATGGATCTGACCACGGCGCAGCAGGGGCTGCTGCTGTCGGCCTTCGGATGGACCTACGCGGCGCTGCAGATTCCCGGCGGTTGGTTGGTGGACCGGCTGCCACCCCGCATCCTCTACCCCGCCTGCCTGGTGTTGTGGTCGCTGGCAACGGTGTGCATGGGAATCATCGGCGGATTCGTCGCACTAATAGTCCTACGGCTCATGGTGGGCGCTTTCGAGGCGCCCGCCTACCCGATCAACAACCGGGTGGCCACCGCGTGGTTCCCGGAGAAGGAACGTGCCACGGCCATCGGTTTCTACACCTCCGGGCAGTTCATCGGTTTGGCGCTGCTGACACCGGTGCTGTCATGGCTGCAGGCGGTAACCTCCTGGCACTGGGTGTTCATCCTCACCGGTCTCGTCGGCATCCTATGGGGCGTTTTCTGGTATCTGCGCTACCGGGAGCCGCGCGAATCCCGGGCCAACGAGCAGGAACTGGCGATGATCAAAGCCGGCGGCGGCCTGGTGGACCTCGAGGACAGCCGGGTGCAGAAGGCAGCTATCACCCGTAGCGACGTGGCCGCGGTGCTCGGGCGACGCAAGCTGTGGGGTATCTACCTCGGCCAGTTCTGTCTGACGTCAACGTTATGGTTCTTCCTGACCTGGTTTCCCACCTACCTGGTGGAATACCGGGGGATGGACTACATCAAGTCCGGGTTCCTAGCCGCGTTGCCATTCATCGCTGCACTGATCGGTGTTCTGTTCTCCGGAGTGTTCTCTGATTTCCTTCTGCGCCGCGGGTTTTCGCTGGGCACCGCCCGCAAGGGGCCGATCATCACCGGGCTCTTGCTCACCACAGCAATGCTCGGGGCCAACTTCACTGACTCGACTGCACTGGTGATCGTGTTCCTGTCCGTCGCATTCTTCGGAAACGGCCTGGCCTCCATCACCTGGTCGCTGGTATCGGCGCTCGCGCCCACGCGGCTGATCGGGCTCACCGGCGGAATGTTCAACTTCATCGGCAACCTGTCGTCGATCTCCACGCCGATCATCATCGGGTTCATCGTGACCGACGTCAGCTTCGCACCGGGATTCGCCTACATGACCGTCATCACGTTGCTCGGAATCGCCTCGTATGTCTTGCTTGTAGGCAAGGTGGAGCGTGTTCCCGACCCGCAGCAGTCACCCGCGGCGGAGGTCAGCGGGGCCTGACGACACCATCGCTGGTGGCCGGATGCCCCGATACCCGTGCTGGTATCGGGGCCTTCGGTGTCAATGACCCGAGCATGCCAGGAAGAACACCGGGCGAGTTCAGTGGGCGATTGATCTGACCAGCCCCCTGGCGCTGATGCTGATCACGGTGCTGCTCGGCACTCACCAGTCGGTGGTGTACATGCCTGGCCGTGTCGCCAATACCATGACCGGTACGTTTCGCGGTGAAGGCAAGACCGATGCCAAGGACGCGCGGGGCATCGCGGAAACTGCCCGGCGACGTCGCCGAAGTGACGATGCCTGACGAGCTCGTCGTGAAGCTGACCCAACTCACCGGCTATCGCAATGATGTGATGGCCGACTGGGTGCGCGGCATTAATCGGTTGCGCTCCCTGCTGGGGTCGATCTTCCCCGCGCTGGAGACGGCGTTCGACTATTCCACCCGCACACCGCAGATTCTCGTTGCCGCGTTGTGCACCTCGGCAGAGATCCGCGCGGGCGCCATCGCCGGTGTCACAGCGCACTTGGCTGCCAATAATGCGTGGGCACCGGAGATCGCCAAGACCGCGGCTACTGCCGTGGCGCTAGCCGCTGACCAGCAACTTTCTGTACCCGGTGAGGACGCGACCGCCGCCCTGATCAAACGCATCGCGTTCAAACTCCTCGACCTCGACCGTGAAATCAAAGAACTCGAGAAGACGATCGACGAACGATTCCGTGCCCACCCGCACGCTCAGATCATCGAATCTTTACCCGGCTTCGGACCTAACCTAGGCGCCGAATTCCTCGCGGTTGCCCGCGGCAATCCTGCCTGTTGTTGACCGCAGGGCGGCTGTCCTGTTACGCCGGATTAGTTTCTGTGCCAAAGGATTCCGGGCGCATGAGTGGAAGTCTGCGCCGCCCGAAGCGCTATAAGCGCTGACTCAGACGGGTGTTCTATATCGCGGCGCTATCGAGCCCGCGGGCTGAGGGGCCGTCCCGACGCTTCTACGAACGCAGCGAACACCTCCTCCACAGCCCAGCCCTCCTAGCCCTGGCCCACCGCCTCGTCGACGTCTTGTGGGCGCTGCTGCGCGACGGCCGCCGATTCACTGCGGTCCCGCCCGCTCTCGCTGCCGCAGCCTGAGCCCATCACTGAAAGCTCTTTTCGGCTGTTGAAGCAGGGCGATACCGGTGAGGAATGGCCGGACAGCCAGCAGGTAGGCCACAAACACGGTCGGCGCGGCGAGAAGCGGCAGCCATGGCAAGGTGATCGGGAGCGATGCTGCCGATACCGCCACGACAGTGACAAGCGTTGCGGCCGAAAGCGTTACCCATCGGCGCGCCAGTCTTGTCCGGCGCAGATCACAGTGCCGCAACGCCAGGTAATGCGCTGCGCATAAGCCTACTAGTCCGGCCTGCAGCAGTGGTGCATTGCTGAGCATGACGGCGGCTGCTGCCAGCAGCACAGCAACACTGGCAGCGCGGCGCGATCTGGTGCCTACCACCACCACGAGCGCGCACATTATCGCGACGGCGGACGCCACTTCGACGGTCTGAAATCCTGCGGCCGCCGCCATCGCCAGGCCTAACGCAGTCGAGGGAAGCCCGGCCTTGTCGATGTGCATTATCGCGACCGTTGCCGTGGACGTCGATAGTGTGGAACAAGCGCCATGGCTTGGTCGAGGTTCTGTTCTGGACTCCAGGACACAACGTCCACGCCGATTGTGCTCATATTGCGGTGCATGAACGATCGCTGGAGCGCCCAGATCCGGCCGACCAGCGGATCACGTTCGTCGGTGAATGGAGGGCCGACGAGCAGGTCGATCGCCATCACGGTGTGGCCGCGCTTGCGTAGATCGATCAGCGCCAGCGCGAAGTCAGTCTCGAGCAGGGTGGAGAAAGCGATGACGATCGCACCAGGCGGCACAGCTCCCGGCGGAACCAGTGTGCTAGTGCCGGTTTCGGGGCCGGCCCCTGTCGCCTCGAGGATGGTGTCGACGATCCGGTAGAACTGGGCCTTGCCCATATCCGCGCCCAGCCAGTGGGTTCGTCGGTTCCCGAGCGCGACGACGCCGGCCCGATCCCCTTGACGCAGAGCGGTCTGCGCTACTTGCACAGCGCCACGCGCCATCCGGTCGGTGGCCTCGATAGCCGGGCCCAGCGGCTGGCTGTGGCTGTCGATCAGCGCCACAACGTCAGCGGCGCGGTCGGTCAGCCGTTCAGTCACGTGCAGTGAGCGACACCGGGCACTCACCGGCCAATTAACCGTGCGGAGTTGATCACCCGGCACATAGGCGCGGATGTCGGCGAATTCAACGCCGGGGCCCACGCGGCGGGTCAGGTGAGCCCCCAGGCGATCAGGCAGGTCGGTGTTGGGTAGGCCGGTGTTCTGCTCAGGAGCGATCGGAAACACACAGCAGTCCGCAGCCTCGACGGTGGCAGTTCCCCGCAGCAGCCCACCGGCGGCGGTCACCGCTACGTGGGCTCGCACCACGTAGCGTCCCCACCGCCGTGCCGAGACCGTGATCGCTCGACGACTCGCCTCGTATTCGAGGATCTCGACCTCCATCCCTTCCGTCGCCGAAACAGTCAGTGTGGCCGCAGCTTCCGTTACCGTCGATACGGTCAATCTGGCCTGTTCGGACTCGAAGAAGTACTGTCGGTCCGCTGAACTGTGAACCCGGACGATCGGCTTGCCTGACTGCCAGTAGATCGAGCCCAGCATGCCGAGCAGCGGGGCCGCAACAACGACGAGTTGCCAGCGTCCGCTGACCCCGGCCGCAGCCAGGATCACGGCTGCGCAGGTCGAGACCGCAAGAGTAAACGATGAAGGGCCCCATACAGGCGCCACGTCGATCTCCCGGGTTTCATTCACGGGGCATCGCGTGTGCGTGGCACAGGCATCCGCTCGAGCAACTCGGACAAAACGTCGCTGGTCTGGATGCGCCGGACCCACATCTCCGGGCGCAGGATGATGCGGTGCGCCATCGCGGCGACGGCCAGCGCTTTCACATCCGCGCCGGTCACCGACGCGCGTCCACTCAACAGCGCATGGGCGCGGGCAAGTTGCACCAAGTCGAGTTCAGCGCGCGGGCTGGTACCCACGGCGACCTGCGGGTGGTGGCGGGTGGCGTCGGCCAGCGAGACTACGTAATCGAGCACGTCGTCGGCCACCGCGATCTGCTCAACCGATTCCTGCATAGCCACCAGCTGATGCCTATCGACAACTGGGCGAAGGTGTGGCTCGGCAGAGCCCCGGTCGAGCCGGCGGCGCAGCATCGACCGTTCTTCACCCCTGGATAGATAGTGCAATTCGAGGCGAATCGCGAAGCGGTCTAACTGAGCTTCCGGCAGTGGATAGGTGCCTTCATATTCGATGGGGTTCTCGGTGGCCAGCACGATAAAAGGCTCCGGCAGCTGATGGGTGATTCGGTCGATGCTGACCTGCCGCTCAGCCATAGCCTCCAGCAGGGCGGCCTGCGCCTTGGGCGGGGTGCGGTTAATCTCATCGGCCAACAGCAAGTTCGTGAAGATGGGTCCCTGGCGGAACTCGAAGCGCCCCGACTGCATGTCATAGATGGTCGAGCCGAGCAGATCAGCCGGTAACAGATCCGGAGTGAACTGCACACGCGTGAAATCCAACCCCAACGTTGCCCCAAACGACCGCGCGATCAACGTCTTGCCCAAACCGGGGAGATCCTCAATCAGCACATGCCCGCGCGCAAGCACCGTGGTCAGAATCTGCGTCAACGCCTTGCGTTTACCGACCACGACGCGACCAATCTCGTCGAGCACCACTTCACAAAGCGCCGCGGTGGTCGTCACCGGCAGGGTCACAGGCGCTCCAGACGCTCGATGATCGCGATGAACACCGCCCGACCCGGCCCGGGTTCCCCAGTTCCGGAGCATGAGATATTGTCCGGATCAACCCAGCACCACAGCTCATCCCCGAACAGGACGCGTCCAGTGGTCGCAAAAGCCGCTGGGTTCCTTGCCCGCGGTTGCCTCGTCGCGAATTCGAATTGCCGAGCCAGCATAGGGCGCAGCCGCCGATCCCAGTCCGCACGAGTGGAATCTGACCACGCAATCTGCGACTCAGTTCGCTCCAGCCAGCGAGTGATCGCCGTTCCACGGTCGTCGGTTCGACCCTCCGTTGTTCCACGTTTGGGTCGGCGGACGAGCAACCATAGGACCGCTAGCAGCGCCAACGCCAATACAAGGCCCGATACCCACGACAAGTCATGCCCGTCGGTCGTCACACGCGACAACGCTTCGGCGGCCACTATCACGCATACCCCGCCAGCCGCCAAGAACCAGGTCTTCACCTCGACGCCACCAGCGCGGAGGGCGACCGTCGCGGTTTCAGCATCCACACCACGACAACCTCCGATCACAATGACAACCCCAGGTGCAGATTACCCCCGCTCGGTGCCACCACCTAGGTGCGTTTGGCTCCTATTCTTGCGTCCCAACCGGGAACAGACGGCGAAACACGCCTTCAACAGAATTTCAAGCAAGACCGCCGCACAGCAGCGTTCGGCCGACCCGCGGCCCGGAGTCCCACGACGTTCTGACACCGACGCCAGATGCCAAGCAGAATCAGCAGCGACCGATGCCCCATCGCATGGCTTGACACCATCATTGAGAGTCTCAAGCCTGGTTAAGATCCCACCCGGCATGGTTACGTAGCGCGACGGGCTGTCTGCTGCTTTCGGAGGCAAAGGCGATGACGTGCGAGAACGGCTAGTCGAGGTCAATGGAGTGCGGCTGAACGTCCTAGAGGCTGGTGATCGCGGCGCCCCAGTGGTGTGGTTGGCGCACGGCTTTCCCAGCTTTGGTTACTCGTAGGGAGCTGGGCAGCTGCACCCTCATCGGACTGCCGGCCTGGTCGGGCTGAACTTTCCACCAGCGCCCCGGGGCAAGCTGCCGCCAACCCCGGCCTTCCGCAAAATGGTCGGCGACAGTTTTCTCTACATGCTCTATTTCCAACAGCCCGGTGTTGCCGATGACGAGCTGAATCAAGACCCGGCCCGAACGTTGCGCCGAATCATCAGCTTCGACCTGCCTGCACTCACAGACCCAGCTGTCGCTGTCCGCAAGGTCACCCCTGGACCAGCGGGGTTCATCGACCTCCTGCCCGAGAAGGAGTCCCCACCGGACTGGCTCAGCGCTGAGGAATTCGCTTACTACGTAGGAGAATTCACGCGCACCGGTTTCACCGGTGCCCTCCATTGGTACCGGAACTTCGACCGTAACTGGGAAATACTGGCCAACCCACCCGCCACCAGCATCGACGTACCGACGTTGTGCATCCTCGGCACCAATGACCCGACGCAGGGTTTGACCCCGCGTGATCGCGTTGCAGAGGTGATCGCCGGTCCCTATCGGGAAGTCACCCTTGACGGGGCGGGACATTGGCTGCAAGAAGAACGGTCCGAGGAGGTCAGCGCCGAGCTAGTCAGGTTCCTGGTGGACTGCCACCCGCACTGACAACCTTGTCTCGTTTCTACTTACTTCCGAACCGCCGCTGGCGTCCTCGCGACGGCCTGTAACCAATCTGGGTGTGGAGGCCTTGGCGAGTCCCCGATAGTGAGTCCACCTGGTCTCATTCACGGGGAACACGCCACCCCGATGGTGACGGTGAAGGCGCCAACCAATCGCCATCACCATCGGGGAGTTCCATTGAAATCTGCGAAGGACCGCATGGACACCACTTCTGCTTACTACGGACTTGGGTCGTACCGGGGTGCCCCTGATCGCTGCGGCACTACCCACCGCACCGTGAAGAAGATCATCGATAAGCACGAAGCCGACCAAGCCGGCGTGCCGCCGGCACCGCGGGTGCAACGGGCGCACAACTACGATGCGGTGGCCGAGTTGGTCACCGAACGCGTCGAGAAATCGGCGGGCCGGATCTCGGCCAAACGTCTGCTGCCGATCGCCCGCACCGCCGGATACGAAGGCTCACCACGTAATTTCCGCCGCCTGGTCGCCGAATCGAAAGCGTTGTGGCGCAGTAACAATCACTCGGGTCGCCGCCCGGCAGTGTGGGCGCCTGGGGAGTATCTGGTGATCGATTGGGCCCAGGCCGCACCGGGATTGTTCCTGTTCTGTGCGGTGCTGGCGTTCTCCCGCTGGCGCTTCGTGCGGTTCGCCGCCGACCAGAAAGCCTCCACCACGCTGGCGTTGATCGCCGAGGCCCTGGCCGCGATCGGCGGGGTTCCGGTGCGGGTGCTGGCCGATCGGATGGCCAGCCTCAAAGGTGGGGTGGTCGCCAACGTGGTCGTGCCGACCCCGGACTACGTCCGCCTGGCCAGTCACTATGGCTTCGCCCCGGACTTCTGCCACGCAGGCGACCCACGCTCGAAGGGCATCGTGGAGAACCTGTGCGGGTATGCCCAACGCGACCTGGCGGTGCCGCTGCTGACCCAGGCCGCCATCGACGGTGTAGCGGTCGGCCAATGCCGCTGCGGCGGCGTGGTGTGCGGAGGTCAATGCCGTGTCCCATTCGGAGATCCAGGCCATTCCTGATGAACGATTGATCGCTGAACGCGAACTACTGCAACCACTCCCATCGCTACGACTGCAGATCGGAGCAGCATCAGTGCTGCGCAAGGTCGACCGACTGTCGTGCGTGCGCTACGGCTCGGCCCGCAACTCGGTGCCCACCCGACTGATCGGCACCAGCGTGGCCGTCGTGGTCGACCACGGCGCGGTCTGCCTGGTCGAGCCGGCTACCGGGATGATCGTGGCCGAGCACGAACTCGTCGCACCCGGCAGCGCGTCAATCCTCGACGAGCACTACGACGGGCCACGGCCGGGGCCAAGCCGTGGTCCGCGGCCGAAGACCACCGCGGAGAAGCAGTTCTGCGCCCTTGGCGAGGACGCAGAGGCGTTCCTGGTCGGCGCCGCTGCGATCGGTAACACCCGCCTGGCCTCGGAGTTGGAGATCCTGCTCGCCC
This sequence comes from uncultured Mycobacterium sp., assembly GCA_964562545.1. Taxonomy (GTDB): domain Bacteria; phylum Actinomycetota; class Actinomycetes; order Mycobacteriales; family Mycobacteriaceae; genus Mycobacterium. The sequence goes on from CAZLTV010000016.1 coordinate 34,494, forward strand.
TCGGGGCCGCCCACGGTGAAGAGGCGTTGGTAGCGGCGTTGCATCGGGCGGTGGCGTTCCGGCGGTTCCGGGCCGCCGATGTGCGGTCCATCCTGGCCGCCGGCACCGGAACCCCACAGCCCCGTCCGGCCGGGGACGCGTTGATCCTGGACCTGCCGGTCGCCCCGACCCGCTCCCTGGACGCCTACAAGATCGGCCCCGGCGTTGATGGTGAGGCCACGTCATGACCAAGGCGGCATCGTTGACTGCGACTAAACCCGTTGCACCGCCGTCGGTCCCGCCGCTGGACGCCGACCTCGACGCCGCGCTACGCCGCCTGAAGCTGGCCGCGATCCGGCGGACCGCACCCGAGGTGCTGATCACCGCCAAGACCCAACGCTGGACTCCAGACGAAGTCCTGCGCACCCTGGTCGAAACCGAACTGGCCGCCCGGGATGCCTCCAACGTCGTCAACCGACTCAAAGCCGCCGCCTTCCCCGTCGCCAAGACACGGGAGTCCTTCGACGTGGCCGCATCGTCGATCCAGCCGAAGGCTGTTCGACTACCTGTCGGGTCTGGAATGGATACGCGCACAACAGGATCTGGCGATCATCGGCCCACCGGGGACAGGCAAGTCCCACACCCTGATCGGGTTGGGCACTGCGGCGATCCACGCCGGGCTCAAGGTGCGCTACTTCGCCGCCGCCGATCTCGTCGAGACCCTCTACCGCGGCTTGGCCGACAACACCGTCGGCAAGATCATCGAGTCCCTACTGCGAGTGGATCTCATCATCCTCGACGAACTCGGGTTCGCTCCGCTCGATGACACCGGCACACAGCTGCTGTTCCGGCTCGTCGCCGGGGCCTACGAACGCCGATCTCTGGCCATCGGATCACACTGGCCCTTCGAGCAATGGGGCCGGTTCCTGCCCGAGCAGACCACCGCCGTCAGCATCCTTGACCGCCTGCTGCACCACGCCACCGTCGTCATCACCGACGGCGACTCCTACCGCATGAAGGACGCCCAACACCGGAAGGAGAACCCCACACCAACCTAGGAATCACCCGCACGGGGTGGATACTTCTATCTGGCCACCAGCGGATACTTCAACCTGGCCATTGACACAGTCTCAGATCTAGACATTCGAGACGGCTCGGTTCTTGTCTTTATTAGCTCCGTAGGGTCTGCCGGCGGTGCGGGCGCTAGGAAGACGGCCATCGGGTCGCCCGGCTGTTGTGGTGGCATTGGCTGCCCAGTCTTGGGCGTCACGACGACAGCCCCAAGGAGCTCATCACCGTGGCTGAGCGTGCGGGCGGATGTCACGGTCGAGTTCGACAGACGCGAGAAACAGCGCCACCGGGAAGATTCGTCGGAAGTGCTGGATGACTACGTCGCCGTATCACGGGACAGCTCGGCGTCGAGGCAGATGCCGTCGGGACGTTTGGCAGGGATCTATTCATGTAGCCGCCTAGGGCGTCAATGCCCGTTCAGCCGTCCGCATCACACCCATCATCCCCATTGGGATGAGATGCGCATAGAGACGGGTAAGGAGGCCCGCAAATACCGGAGCAGTCATCCGAAATGTAGTTGTCCATAACACCTCTGTGCCACCATCGACCTCTCGGAACGAGATCTCCCCGCCTTGGTGATCAACACGGGGAATCATCGACAGGCCTTTGTAGCTCATGAATCGCGGCCGCTCGAATTTCGTGACAACTTCGACGACTCTTGAGGCCATGCTGGCGAACTCTCGAATCGAGCCGACACCGTAGGGCTCAGGTCCGTCGGCGGGTTGGACCCGCGAGTAGAACATTCCGGGCACGGAAGCCCAGTTCGTCCCATTCGTGATCCAGTCGAACACCTCGTCGATGGGCGCAGCGACAGTTCTCCGCATAGTGACTGTTCGCATCATTCTCCCCTCAACTTGTGGCGGACACACGCCTCTCCGAAGCTCCATCCCGCTAGCAGAAGATTATGGTGCCCCGGAGCTGAATAGTTAAGAGCCGAGAAACGACCCCAGAACCCTCAGACCCATCGCGGCCCAGTGAGACAATCGACCTCAGGCCGAACGCTTCGTACCAGACTTGCTGTATCATCGGTCAATTGGTCAGTCTGCCGCGTTGGGTTGGTCCAGCAGTTGTCGCGCAACGTGCTCGGCGAAGGCGGGATCGGCGTGGATACGCGCCACGACGTCATCGGCGATCTTGTCTACATCAATCGGACCCGAAGGCACCTTCCCCGCTGTCTGAGGCGGGAAGCCGACGTCGACGCGTCTGGTGTACACACTCTCGCCGTCATCACCGTACGCACTCAGAACATGGTCGTATACGAGCTGAACCTTCTCGCGGAAGACATCGACCGTGTAGGGCGCCTCGGGTAATCCCTCGTCAAGTATGTGGCGGATGGTGCTGTTGACGTCGTTCATCACGTCGACCTTGCGTCGCCAATCCTGGACGAGCTTGTCATGTAGATGCTGGAGCAGTGTCCTCGCGCTCGCCTGAACTCTCTCCCGTTCTTCGGCGGTGAGCACGGGATCAGGTTGCGTGAGGAGGTCGAAGATCGCAAGTTCCTCTTCGGTCATGCCTTCGCGGACCGCTCGCTCTTCCTCGGATGTGAGTGTTCTTGAAAGCTCGATTAGCCGACGCAGATACTCATCGATATTGACGCTGCCCGCGTTGTAGTCAGCGATCAGCTGTTCGATCCTCTCGACCAGCTCGTAGCGCGTCGGGTTGCGTAATGCGGCACCGATGGCTTGCTGCCGAAGGAGCTGAGCCATCCTGTCCGTCTCTGCGCGCTTGCGGCCGGCCAGTCTCGCTGCGAGTCCATCAAAATCGATCTGCGATAGGTCGATAAGTGGGTCCGGCTCACTACCATCGGCAGCAGCGCGGATGACGTACTCCTCGGCCCCCACCGATCGATCCAGCAGGGCGTCTACAGCGTCGGCGACAACTCCAATGTCAGGTGTCGGCGGCTTCGTGACTTCGTGGATGCGCTCGGCCAACACCCGGACTGCAGCGACGTTGCGTTGCTGTACAGCCGCTTTCGGGTTTGGGAGCAGTGCCTTGAATAGGCGGCGGACCTGCCGAGCCTTAGTCGTGAAGTCGTTGCGGGTCTGTTCGTCAATCAACAACGCTTCGACGGCAGCGTCCCGTTTGGCGACGTGTTCGAAGCCTTGAGCATCGCGCATTGCGATCAGTTCGACGCCGACGCCCGCACAGAAGGCAATCAAATCTGCGACGGCAGCGTCGAGTTCACCCGCGAGAGCATCGATGATCTCGATAGGCGATTCTCCCTCCTTAGCTGCACCGTAGACGGCGAGAGCCTTCTCCAAGTTCCGGAAGACTCCGACGTAATCGACAATGAGACCGTTGTCCTTCTCCGGGAAGACGCGGTTGGCGCGAGCGATGGTTTGCATGAGGGTGTGGTTCTTCATCGGCCTGTCGAGGTAGACGGTCGACACACTCGGGGCGTCAAAGCCGGTCATCCACATCGCGCACACAAACACCAGCCGCAGAGGGTCGGTCGGGTCTTTGAACTTCTCGGCAAGGTCTTCGCGGTTCATTCGCTCGCGGTGTGGGCGGATGTCGAGGCTCAGGTCATCGAGCATCTTCAGCTCGTTCTGGCTTTGCGAGACCACGACTGCCATATCGGTGGTTTCCATCAGCTCAATCCGCGATGCCAGCCACGGACGCTCCAGCTCCGGCAATGCATCGTGCTGGCGTCGCAGGTCAGCGAGGTGCTCGACCCAAGCCTCCTGGACGAGGTCATACATCCTCACGGCCGCGGCTTTGTCGAGGCCAACGTACATCGCTTTGCCGGAGAATCCCCGGCCGACGAAGTGTGAAATGAGGTCCTTGGCGAGGGTCTTCAGGCGTTCGGGCCGGGTCAGCAGGGTGTACTGGGTGCCGAATTTGCGCGCCAGCGCACCCTCAGCGTCCTCATCGAGCTCGGCTTCCTCCAGGAGCGCGTCCAGTTCGTCTGCAAACTCGACATTTGTGAGTTGTAGCTCCGGGATGCGGTTTTCGTAGTAGAGCGGGACTGTGGCGCCATCTTCGATGGCATCACCGAAGTTGTAAATGCTGACGTAGTCACCGAACTGCTGACGGGTCGCCTGCTCTTCGCCAGCAATCAGTGGGGTTCCGGTAAAGCCCATCATCGAGGCGTTGGGCAGCGCGGTCCGCATGTTTAGAGCGAGGGTGTCATACTGGCTGCGGTGGGCCTCATCGGTGATGACGATGATGTCTGACCGGTCGGACAGCACCGGCATCTCTCGTTCGCCCTTGGACGGTTGGAACTTCTGAATGAGCGTGAAGACGTAACGGTGGTCGGCCGCCAGCAGTTCACGCAGATGCGCAATGGAGTCTGCGTGGACCCGCGCCTCGGGCGGTATCGCGCCGGCATCAGCGAACTCTCCGTGGAGTTGCGTGTCGAGTTCGGTTCGATCAGTGACCATTACGAAAGTCCACTTGCCCCGGACGTGCCGGAGTACCTTCTGGGTGAACCACAACATCGACAGGCTCTTGCCCGATCCCTGGGTATGCCAGAACACGCCGAGGCGTTTGTCGTGCACAGCCCGTGCGCGATAAAGGTTTTCAATCGCAGCGTTGACGCCGAGGTATTGGTGCGAACGCGCGACGATCTTGATTAGTCCGCCTGGGCGTTCCATGTAAGCGACGAAGTTTTCAAACAAGTCGAGCAGGTTGGCAGGATTGCAGGTGCCGCGTAGAGCTGTCTGCAATGCGATCTCGCTACGTGCTCCGAAGGCGTCGATAACCTTCCAGTCCGAGAAGTACTCCCACGGCGCATACGTCGATCCGACTTTCGCCTCGCTTCCGTTGGAAAGCACGACAAGACAGTTTGGTATGAAAAGCTGCGGGATTGTGTCGCGGTAGTCGGTGACGTTGTCGTCGTAGGCCGACTTGACCGGCGCGTTCGGCTCTTTGAATTCCAGCACTACCAGCGGTACGCCGTTGATGAACAGCGCGACGTCGAGGCGACGGCTATGTAGTGGGCCCTTGACCCACATTTGCTGAACGGCCATCCGGTCGTTGTTTGTGCGGTCCCGCAGATCGAGGTACCGCAGTACCCCAATCTGCTTGTCTCCATTGTCGTCTACCCACTCGGTCCGGTAACCGTCGCGCAGCAAGTCATAGACTTCGCGGTTGGCGCGGATCCGATCCATCACCGAACGATCTTTGGTCAGCGCCTCGATCGCCTCGTTGATCACGAGGTCGGGCACGACTTCGGCATTGAGCTTTCGCATCGCTGCGCGCAGGCGATGGGTCAGGATCACGTCGTGTTGGGAGTCACGTCCGAGCGTGCCCTCGGCTCCAAGAATTTCGTGGAAGGCATCGACCGGGGTCCAGCCGAGCGCAGCCAGTAACTCCATGCTGGGCTTCTCGACGTAGTCGTACTCCGGACCCCTTGCCATCATCACGCCACCTCTTCTCCTACCAGTACATCCCGGTCGAGTGCGGAAACGTCGATCTGTCCGGTGACCAGCTTGGGCAGCAAGAGGTCGCGCAGTCGTCGAAGCTGCTCCGTTTGGTCTGTCAGCACAGCGATCTGTGAGAAAAGTGGTTCCATCGACCTCTCGAACTCATCGGCGAGCCCGCGGGGCGGTACCGCGAGCTTGTAAGAATCAAAGCAATCGTTGCGGACGCGCTGACGTCCACTCGCGCCGCTCATGCTCGCTTCGGCGTGCTTACGAAAATCGCTGTCTCGCGCGAGGCAGTACGTAAATGCTGGTCCGACGTCTCGGCCGCGAAGGACAATAAACTCGGTTGACCCGAGGCCAACTTCATCATCTGCCAAAGATTGCACAAGGCCGGTCTTGCCATTCTCAAGACATGGCGTAATACGGGCGAACAAAGTATCCCCTTGCGCGAACTTTGCACCCGACCCTCCTGTCCTGACCTGACTTGGGCGACAACCCATGGTTCGTTCGTCGAGATCAGCCATTGCAATGAATGGGTGCTCTATTGCCTTGTCGAGCTTGATGCGCGGGTTCACTACAAGCGCGGCCGACGCAGGAGCAATTTCCCAATCCTTCGGGGTCGATCCGAGGGGAGAGTCCACAAGCGGGACGTCTTCGTGGCCAGGGAAGTGAAACTTCACAAACCACTCGCAGTAGACGGCCCGCGCCATCTCCTCCAGGAGCTCCACCCGCCGCTGGGTGTTTTCGATCAGGTCATCCATCGAACCCAAGACCGCGACGATCGCACGCTGGCTGACGAGATCAGGGAGTCGAATCGGCCAGTTGGGCATCTCCCCGACCGGAATGCGGTCCACCGTCGACCCGGAGAGAGTGTTCTCGCGGATAGTCGACTGGAAGTCCGGACCGAGATAGGCATACGACAAGTAACGCGGATTCACCTTCTTCGGGTCGGGTCGCAACAAGCCCATCCGCCGGCCGAGGGCCGACTTAAAGGAGTGCCGCCAGTACGCGGCATCCCCAAGGCGAGTCTCGTACGAGAAGAGTGTGTCTCCCGACCGTGGCATCACTCGCTTCGTCCAGCGGGGCAGATCAGCCTCGCTCAAATGCGCCGACTCGGAGAAGTCGAAACGTCCTTGCTTTAGCGAGGAAATGCTTAGATACCAAGGTCCGCCGTCCGTCTTTTTCGGAGTCGCGTGCGGCCCGTCGAACACCTGCGCTATGTCGCTGACTGCGAAGGTCTTCCATTCCGTCATGCGTCGAGGATTCTTTGAACTGCGACGTCAACCTTGCTGCGTAGACCCTCGGCCTCGTCGCTCAGGCGCGTAAACTCTTCAAACAGCGCTTCAAGGCTGGCAGCGAAATCCTCGTCACTCTCGGCCACGGCTGCCGAGCCCGTGTAGCGGCCGGGGTTCAGGCTCCAGCTGTGATCTTCGATCTCAGCGCGCGTCGCGACCTTGCAAAGTCCGGCGACGTCGACGTATTTCCCATCGGGAAAATTCTCCTTGAGCAATCCGTCGCTGCCCGCGATGGTTTCGACGTCCTCGCCTCGGTAAAGCCGGACGATGTTGGCAAGAAACTCGATCTGCTCGGGCTGGAACTCGCGGTGTGCACGGTCGATCTGGCGGTAGATGTGCCGCGCGTCGAGGAACAGCACCGTGTCCTCGCGCGGAGAGCCCACTTGGGCCTTGTCCAGGAACCATAGCGTCACCGGGAGGGTAACCGTGTAGAAGAAGTTCGAGCTGATCGCGACCATGATGTCGACCGCACCGGATTCGATAATCTGCTTGCGGATTGCTTTCTCGGAGTGACCAGCATCTCCAGCAGAGTTAGCCATGACGAAACCTGCTCGTCCCTTTGGCCCTAGCGCCGCGTAGAACTCCTGAATCCAGAGGTAGTTGGCGTTGTCAGCCTTGGGAATACCGAAAGGGAAGCGCTTGTCGCCGGCGAGCTGATCTTTCTTGACCTTATCGACGTTGAAGGGCGGGTTGGCCATTACGTAGTCGAAAGCGCCGACGGCCTTGTGCGGGTCTTCGTAGTAGCTGTTGGCTTGCCGGATATCACCGGAGAGTCCATGCAGTGCGAGGTTCATCTTCGCCAACGGGACCGTGTCTTCCGTCTTCTCGGAGCCGAAGATAGAGAGCTTGCGATTCGCTGATTCATTGTGACGCTCAACAAATTTCGCGCATTGGACGAACATGCCGCCAGATCCGCAAGCGGGGTCGAAGACGCGACCTGCGAACGGTTCCAGAACGTCCACGATCAGCCGGACTATCGAATAGGGCGTGAAGTACTCGCCTCCACCCTTGCCTTCTTGCGCGGCGAAGTTGGACAGGAAGTCTTCGTAGATGAAGCCGAAGGCGTCACCTTCGAGCTGGGTCGGCAGAGGAGCAAATAGGCGGAGCAACTCGATCAAGGTTGAACGTTCGAGCTTCTGGTAGCCACGCGGCAGGATGTCCTTTAGTTCAGGGTTGGCGGCTTCAATCGCCTTGATCGCCTTGTCGACGGCCTTGCCGATGTCGTCGCCTTCCGGCAGATCGTTGAGGTAGGACAGCCGCGATTCCTCCGGCACGTACAACACGGACTTGGCCTTGTAGTCAGCGGGCGTCGCGGGGTTGCGAGCAGACGCCTTCGCCTCGACCTCCCCGCGGACAGCCTCGAAGCGATTCTCCGCGTAGGCGAGGAACACTAGGCCGAGCACGGGATTGCGGTACTGGACCGGCGTCAACTTGGAGTTCGCTCGCAACTCGTCAGCAGCGGTCCACAGCGTATTGCGCACTTTGGCGAGGTCAGTCGTCTTCAACCACGTTCCTTCGTCTTGGTTCGGGGCTCCTCGCCCACGAACGATCCCCTGCTTCCGCAAATGGCGGTCACTCCGCGAGCGCAGATTTGAAACAACTGCGGGCGCCGACGGCCATCTTTCCGCGGATCATCGCATGGCAACGAACTTGACTCGGCCAGGATGCATGGTTCCGAACCTGTGGTGTCGAAGGCCCAGGGTTGCGATGCAGGGGAGTGGGCCTTGCCGGACCGACCAACGATCTCGCTGAGGGATTCGCGCAACAGAGTCCCGCTACGGCACACTCGGCACCAAGTGGTAGGCCTCCCCCACCAAACACAAAGGTCACGAACCATTTCTGGTTCGTGACCTAAGCGCTCGCAGTTCGTAGAACCGCTCAATGTGGGCGAAGGGGGACTTGAACCCCCACGTCCCGAAGGACACTGGCACCTGAAGC
>CAZLTV010000017.1:0-11889 GCA_964562545.1 uncultured Mycobacterium sp.
GATCTTGACCTTCGGTGGCGGCACCAACGAGATCCAGCGCGACATCATCGGCATGACCGCCCTCGGACTGCCTCGGGTGAACCGATAGCGACACAGACGGAGGTTTTACGTGGATTTTTCGACACCGGAAGCGGCCGAGGACCTGGGCACCCTGGTGCGCACCGTCACCGAATCGGTCTGCACCCCTGAGCATCAACGGGAACTCGACACCCTCGAGCAACGTTTCGACCACCAGCTCTGGCGCACGCTGATTGGCACCGACGTCGTGTCAGCGACCGCTCCGGAGTCGTTGGGCGGCGGCGGTTTCGGGGTTCTCGAACAGGTCGCGGTGCTTGTGGCATTGGGCCGCCAGGTGGCCGCGGTCCCCTACCTCGAATCGGCAGTGTTGGCCGCCGGCGCACTGAACAAATCCGATTCTTCGGTGCTGCGTCGACAATGGGGCGAACCGACAGTAAACGGGGAAAAGATCGTCACCGTCGCCCTGGACGCCGACATGGGTGAAGGTCCCGTCCAGGCGCACAGCGCCGACGGCGGCTACCGGCTGACCGGAACCCGGACCCAAGTCAACTACGGCCCAGTGGCCGACGCCTTCCTGATCGCCGCGGAAACAGATTCGGGCACCAAGGTTTTCCTGGCGACCAGGCAGGACCCCGGGATCAGCATCGGCGCATTGAGCACGACCGGTCGCGGCAGCGTCGGCCACCTACAGCTACACGGTGTCCAGCTCGACACCGACCGCATCGTGGGTGATGCCCAGCTGGTCGCCTGGCTCACCACGCTGAGCACACTGGGACACAGCGCCTTCCAGCTCGGTATCGTTGAACGCGCGCTGGAACTCACTGCGGCCTACGCCCGCGAACGCGAGCAGTTCGACCGTCCCATCGGCAGTTTCCAGGCTGTGTCGGCGCGGCTGGCCGACGGTTACATCGACATCAAGGCACTGCGGTTGACGCTCGCCCAGGCAGCGTGGCGGCTGCGCGAGGGGCTTCCCGCGGCACTGGAGGTCAACACCGCCGCGTTTTGGGCCGCCGAAGCCGGCCACCGGGTCGCGCACACCGCGGTGCATGTCCACGGTGGGGTCGGGATCGACATCGACCACCCGGTGCACCGCTATTTCCTGGCGGCCAAGCAGACCGAGTTCGCGGTCGGCGGCGCCACCGGGGCCCTGCTGAACATCGGCCGTGAACTGGCCGGCACCCCGGCCTGAGTGACCCGCCGCGAGGGAACGACCGCTGTAGTCGCTGTATCCGCAATCCCTCGGCGATCAGCTCGCGACCAGCGTCAGTGCTGCTCGCCCTGGTGATGGGTTCGCCATTGTTCGGTGGCGACGCCCGCGAGCACGACCTCGACAACCTCGGTCGCGAGCGTGGGCGTGATGGGGAGGTGGCCGAAGAGCACGCGGTAGTAGGCGGTCGCGGCGAGCATGTCGAGGAGGAGGTCGAGGTCGGCGTCGGGGCGGATGTCGCCGCGGTCGATGCCGCGCCGCAACGCTGCGGCAGTGGAGGCTCGTCGGGGGTGGAAGAGCTTGCCGAAGAACTCGGCTTCAAGTTCCGGCTCGTCGCCGAGATCGGCGACGAGTGCGGGCAGCACGCGCCTGCCGATCGTGGTACTGAATGCCTGGCTGAGGGTGCCGATCCCGGCGACGAGATCGCAACGGGTACATCCGGTGTCCGGAGTCGGCGCTGACCCAAGCTGACTTAGCAGGGTGTTCACGATCAGATGCTGCCGGGATCGCCAGCGTCTGCGCAGCGCCGGCGTGTTCGTCCCGGCACGAGTCGCGACCTCTTCGAGAGTGAGCCCGGTGTAGCCGCGCTCATTCAGGATCGCGAGGGCCGCAGCCTGCACGGCGGCGTCGATCCGGTGGTCTCTGGGCCGCCCCCTGCCGGGTTTGCGTGAGCCGGGAGCGCTCTCGTGCGCGGGCATGACAGCATCGTAGTATATTAATTCTGTTCTAGAACAGAACATAAATAGCCGAGGAGAGCGAGGGCGTGATGCACCGCGCCGAGCAGGGCAAGACAACGCCCGCCCAAATGGTGGACAGCAGTGTGCTTGGACCGCAGTATCGAATGCTCACCGTCGGGGTGATCTTGTCGGTCGCGATGGTCGCCTACGAGTCGCTGGGCGTCGCCACGGTGCTGCCGGCGATTGCCCACGACCTCGATGGCCTCGGCGCATACGGGTGGGGACTGTCGGCTCTGATGCTCGCCAACATCGTCGGCACCGTCTTGGCAGGTCGTACTGCGGACCGCCGCGGACCCACCCGCCCAATGACGCTGGGGATGCTCGTGTTCGTCGCCGGATGCACCCTCGCAGGTGTCGCCGGTTCATGGCCGGTGTTCCTGGCCGGACGAGTCCTGCAAGGGGTCGGGGTCGGCGCGGTGATGGCGATGGCCTACACCGTGATCGGCCTCGCCTACCCGGAGCGCTTGCGGGCGCGGATGTACGCCCTGCTGTCGTCGGCCTGGACCATTCCCTCGCTGGTGGGGCCATCCGTCTCAGGCCTGCTCGGGGACGGCGTCGGCTGGCGATGGGTGTTCGTGACGATGCTGCCCATCGCCGCTATCGCGTTCGCGCTGACAATGCCGGGCCTGCGCCGCCTCGAGCCGCCCTCCCCCGGCAACGCGGAAACATCCGTGTCGAACTCGACGAAGTGGTGGCGGGGGCCGCTGGCTAGTTCGATCCAACTCACCCTCGGCACCGCAATGCTGTTGCAGGCGCTGCTGCTGCACAACACCGGCCTGCTCATGATCCTGGCGGTTCTGGGCGTCGTGCTGGCAATCCCGGCCCTCCGGCGTATCACCCCTCCGGGCACCCTCACCGCACAGGCCGGGATCGGCGCCGGCGTGGTCATACGAGCCCTGCTGTGCGGGGCGTACTTCGGCAGCGAGGCATTCCTACCGCTGGGCTTGCAGGAGCTTCGCGGGCAGAGTGCGACAGCGGCGGGCCTGAGTCTGTCCGCAGGAGCCCTGACCTGGGTGGCCGGATCCTTCATCCAGGCCAGGTGGGATGTTGCGCACGACCGCAACCGAGACCGCAGCGTCGCGATCGGCTCCGCGATCCTGCTCGCGAGCACAGCCGGGGTTGCCATCACCATCCTCGTCGATGCCGCCCCCGCCTGGCTCGCCGTCGTGAGCTGGGCCATTGGCGGAATCGGCATGGGCATTGCGTTCAACGCATCCACCACCGACACGCTCGAACAAGCACCGCCGGCGCAGCAAGGGCAGGTCAGCAGCTCCCTACAACTTGCGCAGACCCTCGCCACCGGCCTCGTTGCAGGCATCGGAGGCGCAGCCATCGCCTACGCCGGCGATTCAGTGGTTGCCCTCCGCACCGCGATCGCGGGGGTTTTTGCCATCACCAGCATGCTTGCCGCCCTGAACATCCTGCTCGCACGACGCCTCCGCACCCGCTACGAGGCGCAAGCAGTGGCAGATATATCCGGTCGACCACTGCCCACTCCGCGCCGAGACCGTCAAGAACCTGATAAACCACCACCGGCCAAGGGCATCACCACAGATTGAGTACTTCTACCCAGCCCACTTCCTGCGCCCGCTGACCTACGCTTCGCATGTGACACTCACTGCCCTGACCCGCCTCGCTGCCATCGCTGCGGCGTCGACCGCCCTCATGACCGGCTGCGGCTCCAACGCTGAGCCCGGCACGCCCGTGACGGAATCCACCACCACAACAACCACAACGAGCGCGGCCGCGGCACCCTCGCAGGAAGAGGTGGCCCCTGGCGAGGACGCGCAGGGCGCCGCCCCCACGATCGCGGACTACATCGCCGAGAACGGGATCAGCGAGACGTCGGTGCACCGCGGCGATCCCGGTGCGCCGACGATCGACCTGCCCTTCCCCGAGGGTTGGCAAGACGCCGGCGCCGACAGCCCGGAGTGGGCCTATGGCGCGATCTTCTATCCGGGCCCGGGCGCCGAGGATTACACGCCCAGCATCGTCGCCCTGCTGTCAAAGCTGACCGGCGACGTCGACCCGCAGGCCATTCTGGACAACGCGCCGGGCGAGCTCACCAATCTGCCTGGCTGGACTCCGTTGACGCAGGGGCGCGCCGGCGAACTGTCCGGTTTCCCGGCCTACCAACTCGGCGGCACCTGGGTCCAGGACGGCGTGACGAAGGTCGTCGCCCAGAAGACCGTGGTCATTCCCAGCAGCGACGGCCTCTACGTCTTGCAGCTCAACGCCGATGGGTTGGAGAGCCAGCTCGAGATCATCGGCCCAGCCACCGACGTCATCGACGACCAGACCACCATCACACCGTAGGTCTCAAGCGCCGCCCGCAGTCGATCACGGCGTCAGGATCGCGTCGACCAGATGCGGACCTGGTTCGGTGAACGCCTCTCGCAGCGCAGCGGCGAGTTCCTCGGCGGTATGCACCCGGCGCGCGGGCACGCCCATTCCCTCGGCGATCTTGACGAAGTCCAGTGCCGGGTCGCCCAGGTTGAATAGATCGGTGACCCGCGTGCCCAGCAGGTGAGGTTGGGGCACGCCGACGTTCGCCAGCTCCCACTGCAGGATGCGGTAGGCGCCGTTGTTGAGCACGACGGTGGTGATGTCGAGCTTTTCCCGGGCCTGCGTCCACAGCGCCGAGATCGTGTACATCGCCGATCCGTCGGACTGCAGCGACAGCACCGGGCGTCCCGGCGCGCCGATCGCGGCGCCGATCGCGGCCGGCATGCCGTACCCGATGGCCCCGCCGGTCAGCGTCAGCACATCATGGTTGGGCGCTCCCGCGGTGTGTTCGGGCAGTGCCGCGCCCGATGTGTTGGCCTCGTCGACGATCACCGCGTGCTCGGGCAGCGTTGCTCCGACGACCGCCGCCAATGTCACCACGGTGAGCGCACCGACAGGCAGGTCGGGCCGGGTGGCGGGTTGCACCGGTGCGACAACGCCCGGCGCGATGTCGTCGGCGAGCTGTTCGAGTGCGGCGGCCGCGCCGCGGTGGCCGGCGAGTGGATGGACGGTGCAGCCGTCGGGAACCAGGTCGCTGGGGCTGTCCGGGTCGGGGTAGGCGAAGAACGACACCGGAGATCGGGCCCCGGCCAGAATCAGGTGGGCGGCGCCGGCGAGCTGCTGTGTGGCGAACTTGGCGAAATAGATCAGCCGCCCGACGTCGGGAATTCCGGCGCCGCGTTCCAGTCGGGCAGGGAACGTCTCGCAGAGAACCTGCGCCCCGCTCGCTTCGGCCAGGCGTGCCGCCGCCGACAACCCCGCGCGCCGCGTCGCATCTCCGCCGACCAGGATCACCGTCTTGTCCCCCGACCGCAGCGCGGCGGCCGCGGCGCGTACCGCGTCCGCGTCGACGATCGGTTCCGGCAGCGGTGACACGGCGCCCGGTGTCGCGCCTTCGCTCCAGGACACGTCGGCGGGCAGGATGAGCGTCGCGATCTCGCCGCGCCGGCTGGCCCGGATCGCGGCGGCAGCATCGATTCCGACATCGGCAGTGTTCATCGAGCGGTGCTGCCACCCCGACACCGTGCCTGCGAGAGCGTCGATGTCGGATTCCAGCGGCGCGTCGTAGTGCTTGTGGCTGATGGCATGATCGCCGACGACCGTCACCACCGGGACGTGGGCGCGCCGTGCGTTGTGCAGATTGGCCAGGCCGTTGCCGAGACCGGGGCCGAGGTGCAGCAGGACCGCTGCCGGTTTGTCGGCCATCCGGGCGTACCCGTCGGCGGCGCCGGTGGCCACCCCTTCGAACAGTGCGAGCACCGCGCGCATTGCGGGCACGTTGTCCAGTGCCGCGACGAAGTGCATCTCGGATGTGCCGGGGTTGGCGAAACAGATGTCAACCCCGTTATTGACGAACGTGGTCAGCAGGGCGTGGGCACCGTTCACACTCCACGTATACCGCGGGGGTCGGCCGCGCGGATCCCGTCGAGTCGTTTGGTGGCCTGGTCGAAACCGTCGACCAGCTCGGCGATGATGTCCGCGACCGGGCAGATGCGGTCCATTCGCCCGACGATCTGACCGACGGGCATGGCTACGGTCGTCGGGTCGGTGGATACGCTCATCCGTTGATGGGCCTCGCTGACCAGGATGTTCTGCAGCGGCATTGGCAGCGGTTCGGGTGCGCCTGGGGCGTCCCAGGCGTCGGTCCAGCGGCTTTTGAGCAACCTGGCGGGCTTACCGGTGTAGATGCGCCGGCGCACCGTGTCGGCCGAGGAGGCGTGCAGCATGGCTTCCTGGATCACCGACCGGCCGGACGCCAGCCGCACTCCAAGGTCGTATTCGGTCGCGGTGAGGAACGCCGAGCCCATCCAGACGCCTTGTGCGCCGAGCGCCAATGCGGCGGCGACTTGGCGCCCGGTGCCGATGCCTCCCGCGGCCAGCACCGGCGCCTTGCCGTCGACCTCGTCGACCACCTCTGGCCACAACACCATCGAGCCGATCTCACCGGTGTGCCCGCCGGCCTCCTGGCCTTGGGCGACGACGATATCGACACCATTGTCAACATGGCTGCGGGCATGTTTGGCCGATCCCGCCAGCGCGGCCACCAGCACCCCGGCCGCATGGACATCGTCGATAACGTCGTTAGGCGGGGAACCCAACGCGTTGGCGATCAACGCGATCGGATGTGTCAGTGCCACCTCCACGTGGCTGCGCGCCACCGAATGGAGCCATCCCAGAACCCCTTCCGTGGGCGCCCCGCCCTCCGGTAGCGGCGGCACCCCGAGGTCGGCGAGCGTTTTCTCGACGAACTCGCGGTGGCCGGCCGGGATCAGCTTGTTGATATCGACCGAGGTGCCCTCGGTGGGGATCTTCGCCGGCATCACGATGTCCACGCCGTAGGGCATGCCGGCGGTGTTCTGGTCCATCCAGCACAGCACGTTGTCGAGGTCGTCGGCGTCGTTGAACCGCACGCAGCCCAGCACGCCGAGGCCTCCGGCCCGGCTCACGGCCGCCGCCACCTTCTCCGACGGGGTGAACACGAAGATCGGGTAATCGATGCCGAAGCGGTCGCAGAGCTCAGTTCTCATGTTGCCCCTCGGTCTAGGAGTTCGCCGCGGTGTGCTTTTCGTTGACCTCGTCGGCCGGGCGTTGTTCGGTGACGTGCTTGGCCCAGCGGTAGTCGGGTTTGCCTGCCGGTGAGCGCTGCACCTCGTCGACCAGCCATAGACTGCGCGGCACTTTGTAGCCTGCGATGTCATTGCGCACGAACACGTCCAATTCAGCCAGCCGCGGGCGCGCACCCCCGCGGGGCTGCACCACTGCAGCGACGTGCTGGCCGAAGCGCGGGTCGGCAACGCCGACGACAAGCGCATCGAAAACATCCGGATGGCCCTTGAGCGCGGCCTCGACTTCCTCGGGATAGATCTTTTCGCCGCCGCTGTTGATCGATACCGATCCGCGGCCGAGCATCGTGACCGTTCCGTCGGCCTCGACTACGGCGTAGTCACCCGGGATTGCGTATCGCACACCGTTGATCGTCTTGAACGTCTCGGCTGTTTTCTCCTCGTCCTTGAAGTAGCCCACCGGGATGTGGCCACGCTTGGCGATCATGCCCCGAGCGCCCGAACCCGGAGCGATCTCGTCACCGTTCTCGTCGAGCACGACGGTGTTCTTGTCGATGTTCACCCGCGGGCCGCCGGCGTGGGACTGGCCTTTGGCGACGATGCTCGAGCCCCCGAAGCCGGTCTCCGAGGACCCGATCGAGTCGGTGATGATCCGGTTGGGCAGCAACTCCAGGAACTTCTCCTTGAGGCTGGCCGAGAACAATGCGGCGGTGCTGGCAAGCAGAAACAGCGACCTCAAGTCGAGGCCTCCGGAACCGGGCTCCAGATTTTCCTGGCGGGTCAGCAGCGCATCGAGCAGCGGGCGCGCCATCGCGTCGCCGGTGAAGAACAACAGGTTGACCTTGTGCCGGTCGACCGTGCGCCACACTTGCTCAGCATCGAATTCCGGTGCCAGCACGGTGGTCTGGCCCGCAAACAGAGCCATCCAGGTGGCCGACTGAGTGGCACCGTGGATCATCGGCGGTATCGGGTAGCGCACCATGGGCTCGTCTTGTGCGGCCTGCTTGGCCAGACCGTATTCGTCGGCGATGGGTTCGCCGGTGGCGAAGTCAGTGCCGCCGAAAAGAACCCGGTAGATGTCCTCGTGGCGCCACATCACGCCCTTGGGAAAGCCTGTGGTTCCGCCGGTGTAGAGCAGGTAGATGTCGTCGGCGCTGCGTGGGCCGAAATCGCGTGCCGGCGAGCTCTGTTCGAGCGCGGAGTGGAACTCAACCCCACCGTAACGGTGATAGTTCCCGGCTGGGCCCTCGGTGCCGTCGTCGACGACGAGGACAGTCTGTAACTTCGGGGTTTCGGGCAGCACATGGGCGACCCGGTCGGCATAGCGCCGCTCGTGGATGAGCGCGACCATGTCAGAGTTGTCGAACAGGTAACGCAACTCGGCTTCGACGTAACGGAAGTTGACGTTGACTCCGATCGCACCGGCTTTGACGATTCCCAGCATCGCGATGACGATCTCGATGCGGTTGCGGCAGTAGAGCCCGACCTTGTCGCCCTTCTGCACACCCCGATCGATGAGGTAGTGGGCCAGCCGGTTGGCTTTGTCCTCGAGTTCTGCGTAGGTCAGCTGCTGCTCACCTGAGATCAGGGCGACGCGGTCGGGGACCGCGTCGATGGCGTGCTCGGCGAGATCGGCGATGTTCAGAGCCACACCCCTAAATTAGAACGTGTTACATTTCTGTTCAAGTGGCCCTGCCAGACAAGTCTGTGGCACCGACGCCGGAAGGTGGACCCCGTGAGCGATTCCCCGCCGCAGCCCGACTGCCTGGTCGAACAGCGCGGACACACACTGATCGTCACGATGAACCGTCCCGCCGCCCGCAACGCTCTTTCCGGCGAGATGCTCTCGATCATGGTCGAGTCGTGGGACCGCGTGGACAACGATCCGGACATCCGCAGCTGCATCCTCACCGGTGCGGGCGGCTACTTCTGCGCGTTTTTTAATGTTACGGGGACCACCGAGAAGCCACCCGGCGACTCGTTCGCCGACGGCAGCTACGACCCGTCGCGCATCGACGGCCTGCTCAAGGGCCGCCGACTGACCAAGCCGCTGATCGCGGCCGTTGAAGGCCCGGCCATCGCAGGGGGCACCGAGATCCTGCAGGGCACCGACATCCGGGTGGCGGGTGAGAGTGCGAAGTTCGGTATCTCCGAGGCGAAGTGGAGCCTGTATCCGATGGGAGGGTCGGCGGTGCGGCTAGTCCGCCAGATCCCCTACACGATCGCCTGCGACCTGCTGCTGACCGGCCGCCACATCACCGCGGCCGAAGCGCTGTCCTACGGATTGATCGGCTATGTCGTGCCCGACGGCTCCGCCCTGGACAAGGCGATCGAGATCGCCGAGGTGATCAACAACAACGGACCGCTGGCCGTGCAAGCCATCCTCAAAACCATCCGCGAGACCGAGGGCATGCGCGAAGACGAGGCGTTCAAGCCCGACACCGCCAACGGCATCCCGGTCTTCCTGTCTGAGGACGCCAAGGAAGGCCCGCGGGCGTTCAAGGAGAAGCGCACTCCCGACTTCCAGATGAAGTGAACCGCACCGGGCCGACACCGTAGCCCAGCCGACAGAGCCCGAGAGCAGGCCTGCCGACAGGGCGGGTTCGAGGCGAGGGGACGCGTTTCCTTTGACCGCGTATCCTCTACCGCCGTGCTCGATGCCCTGACCCACGCTGCCCGGGGTCTCGCCGGTGAGTTGATGTCGGAGGATCCGGCGCGGCTGAGCCATCTCGCTGCGGTGGCCGCAAGGTGCGAGGCCCTTGCGGTCACGGTGGACGACGATGACGTCGACGCGCTGGTCGCTGCGGCGTGGTTGCATGACATCGGCTATCTGCCCAGCCTGAGCCGGACGGGCTTTCACCCGCTCGACGGCGCCCACTTTCTGCGCGCCCGTGACTGGCCCGACACGGTGTGCGATCTGGTTGCCCACCATTCCGGAAGCCGTTTCGTCGCACAGATCCGCGGCCTGGAGGCCGCGCTCTGCGAGTTCGATTTCGTCGAAAACCCAGCTTCTGATGTGCTCACCACCGCCGACAACACCGCCATGCAGAACGGCACATACGTCGCGGTGTCGGACCGGCTCGCCGACAAGCGGCGCCGACATGCCCCGCAGGCCGCCAGCATGCGCGCCAACCCGCAACGCGACGTCTACATTCTCGCCGCCGCCCGGCGGGTCGGCGCTCGGCTGACGTTGGCCGGCCGCGCAGACCCCTATCTGCGATGACCCGGCCCTAAATCAGGACGCGGGCACTGGGGGTGAAAACCACCGGCATCGCCTGCAGGCCGCTGACGAAGTTCGCCGGCCGCAACGGCAGTGCAGTGTCGTCGACCAGCCGCAGGTCGGGCATCCTCGCGAGCAACTTAGTCAGCATGATCTTCAGCTCTAGGCGGGCCAACTGATTGCCCAGGCAGAAGTGGGTGCCGAAACCGAACGCGAGGTGATTGTTCGGGCTGCGGTCGATGCTGAAGCACTCCGGGTTGTCGAACACGGCCTCATCGAAGTTGGCCGATTCGAACATCAGCATGATCTTCTCGCCTGCCTTCAGCGATGCGCCATGGAACTCGGTGTCCGCGGTCAACGTGCGGCACATGTTCTTCACCGGTGAGGTCCAGCGCAGCATCTCCTCGATGGCCTCGGGGAGCAGGGATGGGCCTGATCCCTCACCAGCAGGCAAACGCTCATTGGCCGCTAGCCGCTCCCACTGCTCACGATGACGCAGCACCTGCTCGACGCCGCCGGACAGCGTGTGACGGGTGGTTTCGTCGCCGCCGATCAGAATCAACAACGTCTCGAAGACGATCTCGTCGTCGGACAGCCGTTGCCCCTCGACCTCGGCGTTGACCAACACCGAGAACAGGTCGTCGGTCGGGTTGGCGCGGCGGTCGGCGATGACCTCGATTGTGAACGCGGTGTACGCGGCGAAGGTGTCCATCAATTTCTGGGCCGTGAGCTCATCGACCGTTGAGGACAGTCCACACACCAGATCGTCGGACCACCGCAGCAGGCGGTCGCGCTGCTCGGGCAACACCCCGAGCATGTCGCCGATCACCGCCATCGGCAGCGGAGCGGCGATGTCGCGAACGAAATCGCAATGGCCGCGCTCACAAACGGCGTCGATCAGGGCGTCGCAGAGCCTCTCGATGGACTCCGCCTTGTCCATGACCCGCTTGCGGGTGAACCCGGAGTTGACCAGTTTGCGCCGCAGGATGTGGGCGGGGTCGTCCATGTCGATCATGTAGGGCATGCCCGGTTTGTCCGGCCGGATTCCACCCGTGGAGGAGAACAATTCGGGGTTGCGTTCCGCGTCGAGCACCGCCCGATGCGTGGTAGCCGCAGCCAGCCCGTTGCGGTCCCGGAACACCGGCCGATTGGCTCGCATCCACCGGTAGGCGTCACGGGCCTTGCGATCGGCATAGAAGTTCCCGTCGGCCAGATCGATGGCGTCGACGTCGAGGCCGGACACGGTTGAGGTCATCGGTTTCCTGTTCATCGGTGCCGGTTAATCGGAGCCGGCTACGCACCGCTAGGCGACGACGCGGGCGTCGCCGAAGGTCATGTCGACGTTGGCCGCCGAACTGGACACCATCGCCTGCCTGGGCAGGCCGAGCGCAAGGAGTTCGGCGGCGTAGGGATGGTCGCCGAGCCGCACGGTGACCCCACCGGGGCGATACCGCACACCGGTCATCGACATCTCCCCCGGCGTCTCCCTGACCACACCGTCCAGGCACGAATACGTCGAGTGCACCTGGCGGCGGGAGGTGAACCGCGCAGGCACCCGCAGACCCGGCCGAAACTCCATACCGACGGCCAGCTGCCCGTCGATGGTGACGTCGAACCCGAACCGACCCCCACCGCGAA
>CAZLTV010000017.1:11989-41063 GCA_964562545.1 uncultured Mycobacterium sp.
CCCCAGCCAAATTGTCCGCACCGCGAACCCCAGCCAAATTGTCCGCACCGCGAACCCCAGCCAAATTGTCCGCACCGCGAACGGTGAACTCGGCCATCACCTTCGGGTATCCCCAGATACCCCGTCCGGCCGCCAGAGTAAACGGCTGGTCCACCGGCAGATGGTGGACGAACGCCCCGGCCGAACGCAGCGCCCGCAGACCGACGGCAGCTGAGCCGGGCGGGTTGACCATCACGTTGGTGCCGTACTCGTAGTAGCTACCGAGGTCGGTGTCCTCGTAGTGCATCAGCATCAGCACCACCAGCGTCCGGTTTGTGGCGAACCGACACACCTGTAAGCCGCTGTAGTCGATCATGGCCTGCGCGGCGTCGGCATCGACGACGAACATTGCGGTGTGCTGCTGGGCCGTGCGGACCCGCACCGGCATGGTCAGCACGGTGCCGGCAATTGTGTGCCGCGGCGAAGGAGTGGCTTCGGTCACACCGCCAATCTAGAACGTGTTCTAGACATGCTGCAAGAAG
This sequence comes from uncultured Mycobacterium sp., assembly GCA_964562545.1. Lineage (GTDB taxonomy): Bacteria > Actinomycetota > Actinomycetes > Mycobacteriales > Mycobacteriaceae > Mycobacterium. The sequence continues at coordinate 12,511 of CAZLTV010000017.1, forward strand.
TGTCTGGGCCGCATCACACCAGCGCGGCCAGTTCGCGGATCTGTTCGGCGGTCTGCGCCCCCACCACCATCATGGTGACCCCCGCGGCCTCCCATTCGGCGATCTGCTTCTGCACATAGCCGAGGTCGCCGACGATGGCGGAGTCGTCGACCAGTTCGTCTGGTATCACCGCGGCAGCTTGCTCTTTGTCGCCGTCGCGGCCCGACCGGAAAAGCCTGGTGACGTCGTCAACGATGTTGGCGTACCCCATCCGGCGGTACACGTCGGCGTGGAAGTTGGTGCCCTCGGCGCCCATCCCGCCCATGTAAAGCGCCAGGTGCGGCTTCATCAGCTCCATCACCGCCGCGCGGTCGTCGGTGACGACCACCTGCGCCGTCGCGCAGATCTCGAACGTCTCGCGCGTGCGCCGCGCACCGGATCGGGCGAAGCCTTCGTCGAGCCATTCGTTGTACATGCCGGCGATGCGCGGCGAGTAGAAGATGGGCAGCCATCCGTCGGCGATCTCGGCGGCCAGCGCGATGTTCTTGGGCCCCTCGGCGCCAAGCATGACTGGGATGTCGGCGCGCAACGGATGGGTGATCGGTTTGAGGCTCTTGCCCAGTCCGGTCGTGCCCGGCCCGCTCACCGGCAGCGGGTAATGCGGTCCGGGGCTGACGACCGGGGCCTGGCGGGCCCACACCTGCCGGATGATGTCGATGTATTCGCGGGTTCGGGCCAGCGGCTTGGGGAACTTCTGCCCGTACCAGCCCTCGACGACCTGCGGTCCGGATACACCCAAACCGAGGATGTGCCGCCCGCCGCTGAGGTGGTCGAGTGTCAGCGCGGCCATCGCGCAAGCGGTCGGGGTGCGCGCGGAGAGCTGGACGACCGAGGTGCCCAGCCGCATCCGCGTCGTCTCCCTCCCCCACCATGCCAGCGGAGTGTAGGCGTCCGACCCCCAGGCCTCGGCGGTGAACACCGTGTCGAAGCCGGCGCCTTCGGCCGCCGCGACCAGCTCGGCGTGGTTGGTGGGCGCCTGAGCCCCCCAGTAACCCAACTGAAGACCCAACTTCATTTCAGCCACCCCACGCGCCTCATTTCGCCACCTCCAGATCCGTCCGGGCAACTACTGTTGAAACCATTCTTAGAACCTGTTCTACTCGATGCCGTGACCACCAGCCACAGCAGCCCGGTGCAGATCGATCCCCATGAACCGCCGCTTTCCGCTCCACTGAAGTTGGCTTTCGACTACACCCGTTCAGTCGGCCCGCTGCTCGGCCAGTTCTTCACCGCACTGCGCGAGCGGCGAATCCTCGGTGTGCGCGCATCCGATGGACGGGTATTGGTGCCGCCCGCCGAGTATGACCCGGTCACCTATGAGCCGTTGACCGAGGTCGTGCCGGTTGCCAGCGTAGGCACCGTGGTGTCGTGGACATGGCAGGCGCATCCGTTGGAGGGCCAGCCGCTGGACCGCCCGTTCGCGTGGGCGCTGATTCGTCTCGACGGCGCCGACACGGCGCTGATCCACGCGGTGGACGTAGGTGACGTGGGGGCCGCAGGTGCGCCGGACTCCGTCGGCACCGGTAGCCGGGTACACGCCCACTGGGTCGACGAGCCCGTCGGCGCCATCACCGACATCGCCTATTTCCGCCTCGGCGACACACCCGAGGATGTGCCCACCCCGCCAGCGGGACAGGACCCGGTGACCATGCTTGTTGCCCCCAGTTCGATCGAGATTCAGCACACCGCTTCACATCCCGAGAGCGCATTCCTGCGCGCACTTGAACGGGGAACGCTTCTGGGAGCCCGCACCGGGGCCACCGGCAAGGTCTACTTCCCACCGCGCGAGGCCGACCCCGCAACCGGTCGACAGCTCGACGAGTACGTCGAGCTGTCGGACAAGGGCACGGTGACCACATTTGCGATCATCAACATTCCCTTCGCCGGACAACGCATCACGCCGCCTTACGTCGCGGCCTACGTTCTGCTCGACGGCGCCGATATTCCTGTGCTGCACCTAGTTTCGGACATCACCGCCGATCAGGTACGGATGGGGATGCGGGTGCAGGCCGTCTGGAAGCCTCGCGATCAGTGGGGGCTCGGTATCGACAACATCGAGTATTTCCGGCCGACGGGCGAACCCGACGCCGACTACGACGCCTACAAGCATCACCTGTGAAAGGGTCTCCGTGAGCAGAGAAGTTGCCGTCGTAGGGTTCGCACACGCACCGCATGTGCGGCGCACCGACGGAACCACCAACGGCGTCGAGATGCTGATGCCGTGCTTCGCCGACATCTACGCCGATCTCGGGATCACCCGCGCCGATATCGGCTTCTGGTGTTCGGGGTCCTCGGACTACCTTGCCGGGCGGGCGTTCTCGTTCATCTCCGCTATCGACTCGATCGGTGCCGTGCCCCCGATCAACGAGTCACACGTGGAGATGGACGCAGCATGGGCACTGTATGAGGCCTACATCAAGATCCTGACCGGCGAGGTCGATACCGCGCTGGTATACGGCTTCGGCAAGTCCTCGGCGGGCAATCTGCGCCGGGTGCTGGCCTTACAGACCGATCCCTACACCGTGGCCCCGCTGTGGCCGGACTCGGTGAGCATCGCCGGGCTTCAGGCGCGCATGGGCCTGGACGCCGGCGCGTGGACCGCCGAGCAGATGGCTCAGGTCGCTCTCGATACGCAGCGCGCCCGCCCGCGAGTGGACCGGCTGGCCTCGGGTAGCACGGTAGACGATCTTCTGGCACAACCATTTTTCGCGGACCCGTTACACCGCCACGACATCGCTCCGATCACCGACGGTGCGTCGGCGATCGTGCTGGCCGCCGAGGACCGGGCGCGTGAGCTGTGCGAACGGCCCGCCTGGATCACCGGTATCGAGCACCGGATCGAGACTCCGATCCTTGGCGCTCGGGATCTGACCGTGTCGCCATCGACGGCGGCCTCGGCGGCCGCGGCAACCAGCGGAGATACCGGCTCGATCGAGGTCGCCGAGCTCTGCGCCCCGTTCAGCCACCAACAACTGATCCTCACCGAAGCCATCGGCCTACCCGAGCGTACGGCGATCAATCCCTCCGGTGGCGCCCTGGCAGCCAATCCGATGTTCTCGGCGGGCCTGGAGCGCATCGGCTTCGCGGCCCGGCACATCTTCGGTGGCAACGCTTCCCGGGTGCTCGCCCATGCGACCAGCGGCCCTGCGCTGCAGCAGAATCTGGTCGCCGTTCTGGAGGGCAATTGATGGCTTCGACAACCGGCAAGAAGCTCGCCGCGGTGCTGGGCACCGGACAGACGAAGTACGTAGCCAAACGCAAGGACGTGTCCATGAACGGCCTGGTTCGTGAGGCCATAGATAAGGCGCTGGCCGACGCCGACGCCACGATGGCCGATATCGACGCCGTCGTGGTGGGCAAGGCACCGGACTTCTTCGAGGGCGTCATGATGCCCGAACTGTTCATGGCCGACGCGACCGGCGCGACCGGCAAGCCATTGATCCGGGTGCACACCGCCGGCTCCGTGGGTGGTTCGACGGCGATCGTGGCAGCCAGCCTGGTGCAGTCGGGCAAGTATCGCCGGGTACTGACGATGGCCTGGGAGAAGCAGTCCGAGTCCAACGCTATGTGGGCACTGTCCATCCCGGTGCCGTTCACCAAACCAGTCGGCGCCGGTGCGGGCGGCTACTTCGCTCCCCATATCCGTGCCTATATCCGCCGTTCGGGAGCACCGTCGCATATCGGGGCGATGGTGGCGGTCAAGGACCGGCTCAACGGCGCGAAAAACCCTTTGGCGCATCTGCATCAACCCGATATCACGCTGGAGAAGGTGATGCAGTCGCCGATGCTGTGGGACCCGATCCGCTACGACGAGACCTGTCCGTCCTCGGATGGCGCCGCCGCGATGGTCATCGCTGACGAAGCCAACGCTGATGCCCGGGTAGCCGACGGTCACCCGGTGGCCTGGATTCACGCCACCGCGCTGCGTACCGAGCCACTGGCCTACGCCGGCCGTGATCAGGTCAACCCGCAGGCCAGCCGCGAGGCCGCCGCAGCATTGTGGAGCGCCGCCGGTGTCAACAACCCGATCGACGAGATCGACGTCGCCGAGGTCTACGTTCCGTTCTCCTGGTACGAGCCGATGTGGCTGGAAAGCCTGGGCTTTGCCGCCGAGGGCCGGGGATGGAAGCTCACCGAGGCCGGGGAGACCGCGATCGGCGGGCGCATTCCGTTCAACCCGTCTGGCGGGGTGCTTTCGTCGAACCCGATCGGAGCGTCGGGAATGATCCGATTCGCCGAGTCGGCCATCCAGGTGATGAACAAGGCTGGCGAGCACCAGGTTCCCGGCGCCCGCAAGGCTCTGGGCCACGCCTATGGCGGTGGGGCTCAGTACTACTCGATGTGGGTGGTCGGCTCTGAGAAACCGCCCAAAGAGCCGTGATGACGCTACGCCCGAGGTAGATGCCGGCTTGTTCAGCCCGGTTGGTGCCGGCGCCCGCCGACCATACGCACCAGCGCTATCACGGCCAGGACACCGACAGCAGCGGCGTATCCGTACAGCGCAGTATCCAGTCCGGCGCCGTCGGCGAGCAGCCCGATCCCCAGAACCGGCAGTCCCAGCGCCAGGTAATTGCCGATGTAATAGGCCGCCAACAGGGTGGCGTGACGATGCGGCATGACATCGAGTGCGAGTTCGTTGATGCCCTTGACCGCAGCTAGAAATCCCGTGCCGTGCGCTATCCCCGTGCACACGGCCACAATGACGATCAACCAAAGCCGCGGCAGCGCCACCGTTACGGTGAACACCGCGCAGGTCACAACGAGGGTGCAGTAAGAGATCTGGCGTAGCAGCCGCTGCGGCCGCGACCGCGCTGTGAGCTGAACTGTCATCGAGACGAGCAATGCCACTACCGCTCCGGCAACGGCGAGGTCCAGTCGCGAAGTCTGCGTGGCATCGCGGATCCAGCCCGGCATCAGCGACTGGAATAGCCCAATCATCGACCACCCAAGGAACGACGCAAGCCCGGCAGCTAGGAACGAACGCAACACCCGACCTCGCACCGGCCGCACCACACCCGCGCAACTGTCACCGTGCAGCGGCGGAGAGCGGGGATGGCCGCGCCTGGTGAACGCCATCGCGATCAACGTGAGTACCACTACAGGAAGGAAACTCAGATACGGAATCACCAGACTGTGGCCCGACAGGCTAGCCGCGTAGGCCCCCCATAGCGGCCCGATGGCCGAACCGAGAGTCGGGCCGGCGACTATGGACGCCTCGACGATCGCCCGCGGTAGCGAACCGATGCCGTAGTCGAACATCGCCGCGCTGGCCGCCGCCGTGCATACCCCCGCCGAGCATCCGTGCAGGACGCGCACCACCAGCAGCCCAGTGAATCCTGTTTCCGTACAAGCCACCACCGTCGCAGCCAACGACAACACGAGGGCGGTGACGATCACCCTCCGGCGACCGTAACGGTCCGACAGCGGGCCAAATACCAACATTGCGGGCACGAGGGTGAACGCGTAGATGGCGAAGACCAACGCGCTGGCCGACTGGTGTAGACCGTACGCACTGCGATACAAGGGATAAAGTGCGGTCGGAATGCTGGTGGCAGCGACGACGGTGAAGAAGGCCGCGGCGATGATCCAGAAAGAGACCCTCGCGCGGCGCTCTGCCCTCACCAGCGTCCTAGCCGGGTCGCAGTACTGCGACGGATTGTCAAAGGGCACAGATTATCCGGATCAGTAGCTGGCGCGGCCGCCGGAGGCGTCATAGACCGCGCCGGTCGAAAAACTCACCGCGGAGGAGCACAACCAGGAGACCAGTTCGGCGATTTCGTCCGGTCGCCCCATACGAGCCATCGGTGTCAGCGCCTGGGAGCGCGCGAGGATCGCGGGGTCGGTTGCGGCGTTCATCGGGCTGGCTACTGCCGCGGGTGCGACCGCGTTGACCAGAACGCCCGTCGTCGCGAGTTCTTTGCCGAGCGACTTGGTCAGGGCGATCACCGCAGCCTTGGATGCCGAATAAGCGCACTGGGATGGATTTCCGTCCTTGGCGGCGATGCTCGCGAGGTTCACAATGCGGCCCCAGCCCCGCTCGATCATTGCTGGTGCAAACGCACGGCACATCAGGAACGTTCCGTCGGTGTTGACCGCGAAAGTCCGCCGCCAGTCGTCGAGGGCCACCTCGACGAGGGGCGCTGAGGGCCCGACAATCCCAGCGCTGTTAACCAGTACGTCGACGCCGCCGACCCGATCGCACAGCTTGGCCACGGACTGCGGGTCGCTGACGTCGACGTACTGATCTGCTCCCGCGAGGTCGGCGGTGACGACGTCGATGTCGTCGGCGGCAAGACGGGCTGCGCAGGCCGCCCCGATCCCGCTTGCGCCGCCGGTGACCAAGGCTCTGTGACGCTGCGTGGTCATGTTCGTCTGTGTCCCAATCCGGTCTTAGTGTATGTGTAAATTGCACATAGTTGGTATGTTCTATGTACAAATTGGACTATATGCGCCCCGGCGCGACAAGGGGAATCATGGAGATCCGTTGGGTACAGGCGTTCGTCGCGGTCGCCGAGGAACTGCATTTCGGTAGGGCGGCGACCCGGCTGCAGATGGCGCAGTCGCCATTAAGCCAGACTGTCCGCAAGCTCGAACGGGACCTCGGCGTGTCATTGTTCGAACGCAGCACCCGCTCAGTAACCCTGACCGCAGCGGGTCATGCGTTTCTGCCGCACGCACGCGCGGTGCTCGAGGAAGTCGACATCGCACGCCGGGCCACCCGAGCATCGGCCGGAGAGATCTACGGCCACATCACCCTAGGCTTCACCGGCGTACTGAACCACCTATCGCTGCCGCCGCTGACCCGAGCGCTGCGGCGGCGATACCCGGGCATCGAGCTAGACCTCGTGGGCCGGGTCATGACACGGGATGCGGTGCAGCAACTCGACAGCGGGGCACTAGATCTCGCGTTCGTGGGACTTCCGGTGGACTCCGCACTGGTGCACACCCGGCTGATTGCCAGGGAGCCTTTTGGCGCCGTCCTCCCGGCCGACCACCCACTCGCCTGTGAAGAGATCATCGATCTGGCCATGCTGGCCAATGACGACTTCATCACCACGCCCCTGACCGCCGGTTCAGCGCTGCAGGAGATCGCGATGCGAGCCTGCGTCGAGGCCGGCTTCCGGCCACGTGTGGTCCAGGAGATCACCGACCCCTACATGATCCTGATGCTGGTCGCGGCTGGCGTCGGGGTCGCGTTAATGACAGAGGGGGTCGCCGACGTGACCCCACCGGGATCGGTGTTCATTCCGCTGACCGGCGAACCCATCCTTATGCATCACGGCCTAGCTTGGTCGCCCCGGCGCGCATCGGTCGTGCGCGATGCGGTGCTGACCCTCTCCGAGGAAGTGCTGCCCACGCCCAGCTAACTAGGTGCGTTACGCACATAGTTCAAGACCTATTCAGTGTTGGACTTACTCAAGTGCATGGGGTCACACTCAGTCCGAATAGCGCGGCCCGTCATAGCCGCAGCGGAAAGGACCACCCCATGAGCACAACCACCCCGGCGGTGCCCAGTGCCGGGCCCCGCGGTACCGCCAACGCGCGGCGCGCGGCAATATCGGGTTTCCTCGGCTCCACCTTGGAGTACTACGACTTCTTCATATACGGATCTGCCGCCGCCCTGGTTTTCGGCAGCGTCTTTTTCCCCGGCGGGGCGACCGCCACCATGTTGTCGATCGCCACACTTGGCGTCGCCTACGTTGCCCGGCCGCTGGGCGCGGTGCTGTGGGGCCATCTCGGCGACAGGATCGGCCGCCGCAACACCCTGATCGCCTGCCTGGCACTAATGGGCTTGTCCACCTTCCTGATCGGCTGCCTGCCCAGCTACGACCAGATCGGCGTCGCCGCGCCGCTGATCCTGGTGCTGCTGCGGCTGCTGCAAGGCCTCTCGGCCGGAGGGGAATCACCCGGTTCGGCGTCGCTGTCGATGGAACACGCCCCGGAGCACCGGCGTTCGTTCTTCGCGAGCTTCACCATGAGCGGCATCATGTTCGGCATCGTGTTGAGCAGCCTGGTGTTCATTCCGGTCGCCTCGCTGCCCGACGAACAGCTGTACAGCTGGGGCTGGCGTGTCCCCTTCTGGGTCAGCATCGTCTTGACCGTAACAGCGTTCGCGCTTCGCCGGCGATTGGAGGAGCCGGAGGTATTCGAACAGGCCAAGGCCGCCGACGAGGTCGCCGCAGTTCCGGTGATCGAACTGTTCCGCTACCACTGGCACGCGGTGGTACGAATCATGTTCAGCTCGACATTCGCCATGATGAACACCATCGTCAACGTGTTCGGTCTGGCTTATGCAGTGCAGCACAACGGGATCGAGCGGGGCACGATGCTGCTAGCGATCGCGGCGGCCAATTTCGGCGCGGTGCTGACCCAGCCGCTGTTCGGCCTGTTGGCCGACCGGATCGGCCGCAAGCCGGTGTTCATCGGTGGTGTCCTCGGTGCGGGAGCGATGATGTTCGTGTACTTCTACGCGATCGGCACCGGAAACGTCATCCTGGTGTTCATCAGCGGCATCGTGCTGATCGGCGGGTTTTACGCGGCACCCAACGGGACCTACATGGCGTCGTTCCCCGAGCAGTTCCCGGCCCGCGTCCGGTACAGCGGCATGGCCATCGGGTTGATGCTCGGCCTGCTGGTGGCTGGCTTCACCCCGGCCATCGCACAGGCGATGACGGCAGGCAACACCGAAAACTGGCTGCCGGTGGCCTGGATGTGCATCGGATTCGCGGTGCTCTCGGCGGTGAGCTTCGCCACCGGGCCCGAGACCTACAAAACTCCGACGGCTCTGCTCGGCCTGACCAGGCACCAGCGCGAGGAATCCTGAACCGATGGCTACCCCCACCTATCGCATCGGTCTGGTCGGCGCCGGCATCTCGAGCTCGTTGTCACCGACGCTGCACGAATCCGAGGCCCGGGCACTAGGGCTGACCAACTATCGCTACGAACTGCTCGACATCGAAACCCTGCAACGCGGTCCCGCAGACGCCGGCGCGGTGGTCCGCGATGCCGTCGCCGACGGTTACACCGGATTCAACATCACCCACCCATGCAAGCAATCCATCATCGCAGGACTCGACGAGCTCGACCCCCAGGCTGCGGCCTTGGCCGCGGTCAACTCCGTTGTCGTGTCCGATGATGGCCGCCTCGTCGGACACAACACCGACCACAGCGGGTTCGCGACAGCCTTACGGACCGGGCTGCCCGGAGTCGCTCTAGGGTCGGTCGTGTTGTGCGGGGCCGGCGGAGCCGGGTCGGCAGTAGCCCACGCGCTGGCCGACGCTGGTGTGCGCCGGCTGGTTGTCGCCGACGTCGACACGGCCAGGGCCGCTGATCTTTCTGACCGAGTGCGACAGCACCACAACGACATTGACACGCAGGCGATCACGGTTGGCGAGATCGGCGGCCTCCTGGCGTCCACCGACGGTGTGGTAAACGCCTCGCCCATCGGAATGGAGGGATTCGAGGGGACCCCGTTCGAAACAGCCGCGCTGCATGGCGGGCTGTGGGTGGCCGACATCGTCTACCGGCCGGTGCGTACCGCATTGCTGTCCGCGGCGACGGCACTGGGTTGCCGGACCCTCGACGGCGCCCAGATGCTCGTCGCCCAGGCCGCCGACACCTTCGCACTGCTCACCAAGGTCGAACCAGACCGCCACCGCATGCGCCGGCACCTACACCAGGTGTTAGCCGCAGGCACGGATTTGGCCAGTTGAGCACGTACACAGGAGAACCCGAACAGATGACAGTCGACTTGCCACCGTTCGCCCAACCGCTCGACATCGGCGGGCTACGCCTGCGGAACCGGTTCGTTTCGGCCCCGATGGAACGCAACTACTGCGATCCGGACGGCACGATGACCGACCGCTACATCGACTACCTTGCCCGGCGCGCCCGGGGCGGGGCTGCACTGGTGTTCACCGAAGCCAGTTACGTACGCGCCGACGGCAAGGGACGTATCCGGCAGATGGGCATCGACGACGACGATCAGATCCCGGCGCTGGCGAAAATGACCCGGGCCGTCCACGCCTACGGCGCTCTGGTCGGGGTGGAACTCAACCACGGCGGCCGCACCGCGCAGGGCGCGGTAAGCGGATTCGTCCCGGTCGCCCCCAGCCCAATCCCGTGCCAGGTCGTCGGCGGTCAGATGCCCGAGCAGCTCGATACCGACGACATCGAACACCTCATCGCCTGCTTCGGAGAAGCCGCCGCCCGCTGCCAGCAAGCCGGTGTCGACGTGATTTCGCTGCACGGTGGCCACGGTTACCTCATTCATCAATTCCTGTCGCCCGCCTATAACCACCGCGAGGACCAATGGGCCGAGCCCACCCTGTTCGTCAACCGCGTCATCGACAGCGTGCGCGAGCACGCCCCGGGAATGGTTCTTGGTTTGCGGTTTTCGGCATTCGAGGGCATCGAGGCTGGGCTGACTCCGGAGCTGACGCGCGAGCGCATCGCCGCCGTCGCCACCGACAAGCTGGATTTCCTCGACGTCTCAGCGGGCAATTACGAAGCTGGGCAATGGATCATCCAGCCCGGTGAGTGGCAGCGCGGCCTGTTGCGCGACTACGCCGCACCCTACGCACGCGATTACGACATCCCGGTGGGGGTCGCGGGACGCATCACCTCGCCGAAGACGGCGGCAGAGATCATCGTCGCGGGGCAAGCCGATTTCGTCAGTCTCGCACGCACTCTGCACGCCGACCCCGATTTTCCCAACCGGGTGATCAACGGTGAACGTTACCGACCGTGCATCGCATGTAACTACTGCATCGATTCGCTTGCCGGCGGACCGATCCCGTGCTCGGTCAACCCCTGGGTGGGGCGCGAAGCCGAGGAACCCGAGAAGCCGGCGGCCGTACCTGTGCGGGTCGCTGTGATCGGTGCCGGCCCGGCCGGGATTGGCGCGGCGCGCGAACTCGCGCTGGCCGGCCACGCGGTGGAACTCTTCGACGACCGCGACGATATCGGTGGCGACTTTGCACTCGCCGCACGCCTGCACGAGTATCCGGAGTACCCCGGAATCGTCGACTGGTATCGCGCCGAACTCTCCGATCTGGGCGTCACGTGCCGCACCGGTCAGGCTGCCGACGCGGCCACGTTCGTCGCCAGGGTGCCCGACGCGGTGGTCTTGGCCACCGGTGGGCGGGGTTACGCCCCGGAGCTAAGTGGCCGTGACACCCGCAGGGTGCGCGACGTCCGCGATTTCCTGCGTTCGGGCGAACCCGCCCCTGATGCGGTGACGATCTACGGGGCAGACCGGGAGGCCGCGGCGGTGGCCGACGACCTGCTGGCCCATGGCAGCACAGTCGTTCTCATCGGGCCCCAGCAGGCGATCGCCCATGACGTCGGCAGGCGGGCCAAAATCGTGTTGCTCCCGCGGCTGGACGCCGCAGAGCGGCTCACCACTTATCTGTCTGCGACCGTGCTGCGCGTCGAGGCCGACCGGGTTCTCATCCGCACCGGCGGTGAGCAGCGCTGGGTCGACGCGCCCGGTGAACTTCTGATCTCCCACGGGGTCGAACCGCGCAACGAGCTGTTGGATCAGCTGCGCGGCCTGGGCCCGCGCCTAGGGGTGTACGCGGTGGGTGACGCCGGCGGCGACGGCGGCTCTCTGCATGCGGCTCTGGTCACTGCCGCCGAGGCAGCGGCGGCGATCTCGGCGCGTGCACAGCTGGAGGTCAGCGCATGACCGTGTCGACGACCTCAGGGGTGCGTGTGGAGATGCCGCCCATCGGGCTGGGCACCTGGCCATTGGTCGACGAACCTGCCACCCGGGCGGTTCGTGCCGCCATCGATCTGGGCTACCGTCACGTCGACACCGCGGCCATCTACGGCAACGAGGACGCCGTCGGCCGTGCAGTGGCACAGTCCGGCGTTGCCCGCGAGGAACTGTTCGTCACCTCCAAGCTTCGCGGTACCGACCATATTTCCGGTGACATCCGGGGTGCGGTCGAACGCAGCCTGCAGCGACTGGGCCTGGACTACCTGGATCTCTACCTGGTGCATTGGCCGCTGCCACGTTACGACCGTTACCCCGCGGCGTTCGAAGGACTTCTGCGCTGTCGCGACGCCGGACTCATCAGGTACGCCGGGGTGTCGAACTTCCTCGGCAAACACCTGCGACGGGTCACCGACGAGTTCGGTGAGGCGCCGTCGGTCAACCAGATTCAGATGGACCCCTCGCTGCTGCGCCTCCCGGTGCGGGCGGTCAACGACGAGCTCGGTGTGCTGACCGTGTCCTGGAGCCCGCTGGGCCGCGGGGATGTGCTCGCTGATCCCGAGGTGGCCGAGATCGCTGCAGCGCACGGGCGCACGCCGGCCCAGATCGTGCTCGCCTGGCATCGAGCCACCGGGGTGGTGCCGGTGGCGAGGTCTGCCGATCCGGGGCGCCAGGCCCAGAACCTGGCCGCACTGGAGGTGACGCTGTCAGCAGCTGAGATAAACCGACTTAACCGCCTCGACCGCGGCGAGACCGCAGCCCGCGACGTCGAACGCGAGGAACACTTTTGATGAGCGGACAGGAGCGAGCATGACTTTGCGTATCGGGATCGTCGGATGCGGCAAGATTGCCGGCAACCACGCTCGGGCGCTGCAACATCTGCCCGGCGTGGACGTGGTGGGTTGCGCGGACCCGGATCTGGAGCGGGCGCGGGCATTCGCCCATGAGCACGGGATCGCACATGCGGTATCCGGCCTCGACGAACTGTTCGCCCTCGATATCGAAGCCCTCACCGTGTGCACGCCGCACCCGGTACATGAGCAGGTGGTGGTGGCCGCGGCGCAGATCGGTGTGCACGTGCTGTGCGAGAAGCCGATTGCCGTCGAACTGGGGGCCGCCGACCGAATGATCGCGGCTGCCGAGCGCGCCGGGATCATCTTCGGGGTGGTATTTCAGCGCCGGTTCTGGCCGGCCGCACAGCGAATCCGGGCAGCCATCGACGACGGCCGAATTGGCCGGCCGATCCTCGGCGAGGTCTCGGTGCTGCTGCACCGCCCCAGCCGCTACTACGCCGACGATCCGTGGCGGGGCCGCTGGGACACCGACGGAGGAGGGGTGCTTATGACCCAGGCCATTCACCAGATCGACATGCTGGCCTGGTACCTCGGGGCACCCACGTCGGTGAGTGGTTTCATTCGCACGCACGCCCACGGCAACCATATGGAGACCGAGGACAGCGCATCGGCGGTGGTGGCGTTTGACTCAGGGGCCACCGCAACCATCACCGCGACCACTGCCGCCGGGCACAACCTGGGCAACCGGGTCACCGTCGTTGGGCAGACCGGTGCAATCGCCAGTGTGCTCGAGTTTCCCGAAGGCGCCGAGGGCATCAACGAGATCTGGACGGTGCCGGGGCAGACGGTGCTGACCACGCCGTTCGACCCTGCGCTGCCCGCTGACCCCGACGTGGCCGAGGTCAACGCCCGGCTCGGGGAGTTCCACACCGCACAACTGCGCGACTTCGTCGACGCGGTGCGGTCCGGCCGGGCTCCTGCGGTGACCGGCCGGGATGCCCGTACCTCGCTGGCAATCGTGGCTGCGATCTACGAATCCTCCCGTACCGGTGCAACTGTCGAGTTGGCTCCGCAACCGACCCAATTGAACGGGGTGACAGCGTGACCGGCGCCGGAGAGGTATTCGACGTTGTAGTGGTGGGCTCGGGTGCGGGCGGCCTGTCGACGGCGGTCGCGGCCGCCCATGGGGGCGCCCGGGTGCTCGTCGTCGAGAAGGCGACGACTTGCGGCGGTGCGACGGCCTGGTCGGGCGGCTGGATGTGGACACCACGGCACCGGTTCGCCCAAGCAGCCGGTGTCCACGAAGACATCGACGCGCCCAAGACCTACCTGCGGAACCGGCTGGGCGACAACTTCGACGAGGCCAGGATCGACGCGTTCCTGCGGGGCGCCCCAAAGATGGTCGACTTCTTCGAGGAACGCACGGCGCTGCACTTCGTGCCAGGCGCCCAGATCGCCGACATCCACGGGGGCACTCCCGGTGCCGCCGAAGGCCATCGGCAGGTGGCTCCGAAGCCGGTGCGACTGAACCGGCTCGGCGACGATGTAGCCCGGCTGTTGCGACGGCAAATGTTCGAGACCTCGTTTCTGGGCATGGGCATTATGGCGGGCCCCGATCTGCAGGCCTTTCTCCATTCGACGCGGTCACCCCGGGCGTTTACGCACTGCGCGCGCCGAGTCAGCCGTCATCTAACCGATCTGGTGGTGCGCCGCCGCGGCCAGCACCTGGTCAACGGAACCGCGCTGATCGGACGACTGCTGCGGTCGGCCTTGGACGCGGGGGTTGTGATCCGGACCTGCACCGCGGCCACCGATCTGTTGACCGACGCCGATGGCCGGGTCACCGCAGTGCGGCTGACCGGCCCCATCGACGCGTACACGGTCACCGCCGAACGTGGTGTCGTGCTTGCCACCGGCGGATTCAGCCATGATCTGGACCTGCGCCGGAAGGTCTTCAGGCGCACGCCAACCGGGCATGAGCATTGGACGCTGCCGCCGGCAGGCACCTCGACCGGTGACGGGCTGCGGCTTGGCCGGCGGGCAGGTGGGCAACTGGACACCTCGGTTTCCTCAGCGGCCGCCTACTGCCCGGTCTCTCTGGTGCGCTACCGAACGGGCCGCACCGGGGTGTTCCCGCACATCCTGGACCGCGGTAAGCCCGGTGTGATCGGCGTACTGGCGGACGGAAGACGGTTCGTCAACGAAGCCAACGGATATCACGACTACACACTGGGCATGCTAGCGGCGGTGCCAGACGGTCACGAGGTGTGCTCCTGGCTGATTGCCGACGCGAACTACATGAGGTATTACCCGTTGGGTATGGCCAAACCGCTTCCGGTGCCCAGGATCAACCATCTGATCTCCGGGTATTTGCAGAAGGGCCGGACGCTGGCCGAGCTTGCGGCCAAGTGTGGCATCGACCCGGACGGTCTGGAGAAGACGGTAACCGCCTTCAATGAGGGCGCCCGCGTCGGCGAAGATCCCGAGTTCGGGCGTGGCGCCACCGTGTTCAACAGGCGTTCGGGAGACCCGGATAACCCGTGGCCGAACCCCACCCTCGCGCCACTCGAGCGTGGCCCGTTCTATGCGGTCAAGCTGTTGCCGGGCAGTTTCGGCACCTTCGCCGGTCTGGCGACCGATGCTCGGTCGCGGGTGCTCGACGGCGACGGTGAGCCGATCGCCGGCCTGTACGCGGTCGGTGTCGACCAGTCCAGTGTGCTGGGTGGGCATTACCCGTCCGGCGGGATCAACATCGGGCCGGCGATGACGTTCGGTTACCTGACTGGAACGGAATTAGGCAGCACGAGAGGAGAATTGAGCATATGAGGTCGAGCCTGGGGCTGGCGGCACTGACGGTGCTGGACACCGCTCCGCTGGAGCAGGTCGGGCTGGCTGAACGCCACGGCTACGACACCGTGGGTTTTCGGTTATTGCCCGCGTCGCCGGGCACCACGGCCTACCCGATCCACACCGATCCAGCCGCTCTGCGGGCCGTCGGGCAGCGCCTGGCCGATTCTCCGGTGCGGTTGTTCGACGTTGAGATCGTCCGGATCGGTGCCGATTTCGACGCGCAGGCATATCGGGACCTGTTGGAGGCAGCCGCGACCCTTGGCGCACGTGCGGTGCTCGTCGGCGGCGACGATACCGACCGGAGCCGGTTGACCGACTCCTATGCTGCGCTGGCACGGGTGTGCGGCGAGTACGGGATCGCGGCCAGCCTCGAATTCATGCCGTGGACGGCGGTCCCCGATGCCCGCGCGGCGATCGCCATCGTCGAGCAGGCTGACGGCCCGGCGCGCTCGATCCTTGTGGATACCTTGCATGTCGGCCGGTCGGACACCTCGCTGGACGATCTGCGGGCCATCCCTGCCGAGTGGATCCACTACGCGCAGCTGTGCGACGCGAGTGTGCCCACCCCAACCTCCACCACCGAGTTGATTCGTCAGGCACGCGAGGAACGCCTGGTGCCCGGTCACGGCGGCCTGGACCTGGTGCAGATGTGGGCTGCCCTGCCGGCGGGCACCCCGATCAGCGTCGAGTTGCCCAACGAACCCAGGCGTCGCGCTATGGGCACCGGCCCGTGGCTGGATCAGCTCGCGGCCGCTGCGCGGGCGATCACGTCGGCCTCCGAGGCGGTCGGGGCAGGCGGTCACTAGGCTGCGCGCCTCGCGGCAACGTCGACGTCTGCTCGGACTCACCCCTCGATGCCGCGCACGCCGGTGTGCGCCCACAGTTCCTGCTCGCTGCCCGACATCGCCGGCCACTGCGTGTCCCCCGGTCGGGCACGAACCCGATCAAAATACGGCGGCGGGATGAACGCTGGGTTGAACAGACAGGTTCCGCGGCAACTGTCGGCGATGCTCTGTGGTGTGGGCTTGGCGCCCCCGGACTCCCATTCCGCCAGTGCACGAATCACCGTCAGATAGCCGTCTTCGGCGAGGCCGTTGTGCTCGTCCTCGTCGGTGATGACCTGGACGAGCCAGGGGTTGCCGCGCATGGTTTCGCGATAGGCGGCCTCGTGTTCGACGAACACTTGCGGGTCACCCTCGGCGTGCATCGTGAGCACCGGAATGGACACCCTGCCGGTGAGATCGCTGTCGAAGGCCAGATCGCGCTGCGCGCTAGGGTTGGCTGAGAAGCGTTCGACCCCGGCGTTGAGCGCCGCGTCGTCCCGGGAGCCGTCGTACACTACACCGTTGTTGGAAAACGGATTCCGACCGCCAAGGCGCTTGTTGACCAGATCTTGGAAGGTGAAGGTGGCGTGATACATCTGGGTGGGCAAGCCACTCTCGGGAATCCTGGTCACATTCAGAATGTCGTCGAGTTTCTGCTGCTGCTCGGGCGTCCGCCCGCCGGGCAGACCGATGCATTCGACGACGCGTTCGCGTAGGTCGTCGATCGTCATGTCGGAGTTCGGAGGTAGGCCCTGCCATAGCGGATATTGCTGTTCGTCTGGGCGCGGATGGTTTCCGCAGTAGTACTGATAGACGACGCGAAGGTCGACACGCTGGTTGTACCCGCGTGATCCTCCGGCGAGCAGGCCGCTGGTCAGCAGGGCCGCGTCGTAATGGTTGGTCTCGATCGCCTTCGCCGCGATGTTGCCACCCCACGATTGCCCATGGATGTAGGTCTTACGTGGCGCGAGCTTGTCGGTGGCGAAACGGCGAAGGTTCTCGGTGTCCTCGACTGCCATCTGCACCCCGTATCCACCACGGCGGTATGACGAACCAGCCCACGCGTACCCCTCCCGCACGAAGGTTGACCACTCGTCCAGATCCTCGTGCACGCTGTCCTGCGTGGGCTCAGCAAGTTCTGGTCCACCGTGGGTGTGCACGAGCAGAGTGTCGTTCCAGTCGTGAGGGACGGCAATCGTGTAGTACGCACCGTTGCTGTCTTGCCCCTCGTAGCAGGTCGCGTACGAATCGAGGCCGGCCGGGCACGGAGCAGCTCCGTTTCCGGACGCGGCAGTGGGTGCACATCCGATCAGCTGCGTAATCAATAGCGCTACAACGACGTACGTTTTCATGTCGAGCGGAGTTTCTCTCAGTTCAGATTTGGACAAGCGCTCTGGGGTGCCGGCGAAACCGGCACCCCAGACAGCTCAGGGCATGTAGTCGAAGCGGTTCCTACGCGACGGTGTAGGCAGGTTCGCGGTCGTTGGCGTCCGCCGATTCCTGCCATCCGGGCGGGCGCAGCAGGTACCCAACCCGGCCACGCCAAGTCTTGGCGTGCCAGACATCGCTGATCATGACGGCGAACTCGTGAAAGTTGAGTTTGATCGGGTTGTAGGTGTTGATGTTCTTGGTCAGGCCGTAGCGAACCTGCTCCAACTCTTCGGCGTAGCTACCGAACATCCGGTCCCAGACGATCAAGATGCCGCCATAGTTCTTATCGAGGTAGGGATTGTTGGATCCGTGGTGCACCCGGTGGTGCGACGGGGTGTTGAAGACGTACTCGATCGCCCTGGGCAGCTTCCCGATTCGCTCGGTGTGGATCGGAAACTGGTAGATCAACACGATTGTCTGGCACAGGAAGATGAGCCACACCGGAATTCCCATGATGACCATCGGAATGTAGACGACCGATTTCAAGAACGATCCGGGAATCAGCCACGGCAGCCGCAGCGACGTGGACAGGTTGAAGTACTGGCTGGAGTGGTGCACGCTGTGTTCGGCCCAGAAGAGTCGAATACGGTGGCCCATACGGTGTTTGACGTAGTACGCCAGATCGGCGAGGACCAGTGCGAGCACCCATGTCCACCATTGGTTGGCCGGTAGCGTCCAGGGCACGAACGCGGCCACGAACACCACGATCGGAAGTTCCATGAACTTCTCCAGCGGTCCGAGGACCAGCCGGAGCAGATAGGTTGCCACGTTGGAGGTGCTGTCGCGGCGTGAGACCCCCTTCGGCCCCGTCTCCGACCATCCCTCCTCGCGGTTTTCCCGCCCCTCCCGAAAGAAGGCGTAGTACTCGACGGCGATCAGAAGCAGGAAGGCGGGCAAGCCGTAGACGAAGATCAGCTTGACCTGATCCACGATTTGATCCATTGCGTTGGTTCCGTTCAATCGGTAGGGAGTTTGGGCATCCCGGCCAGCTGCCAGGACAGGACTTGTCCGAAGAGCTCTTCGGAGACCCTCGACGGGTCGGTTCGGCGCTGACGAATCAGGCCTTGGTAGAGCGCGAGTACGGCGACGGCGAAAGCGTCTGGATCGACGATGCTCTGGTCGACTCGATGGTCTTCGAGCAATCCGGTAACCAGTTCGCGCAACAGCTCTAGCGTCTTGCGCGTGCCATTGGCCAACACTTCCATGGTGTCGGGGTTGCGGATTGCGTGCAGCCAGAACTCGGTCTGCAGTGCGGCCACTTCAATGTTCTTGTCGGCGGCAGTGATCAGCAGCCGGCCGAGTTCGTCGAGTGCACGACCGGGCTGATCTCGAGCTGACCGCAATACCTCGGCGTTGACCTCCACGCGGTCTGCTGCACGCTCGGCCATCAACTCCGAGAACAGCTGCTCTTTGTTGGAAAAGTTGGAATACACCGCGCCAACGGAAAAGCCCGCCTCGTCGGCGATCTCGTCAAGCGAAGCGGCCGCGTAACCCTTGCGCGCAAACGTCACGGCGGCGGCGTCCAACAATCGTCGGCGCGTTTCTGCCTGGGCCTCCGCGCGTGTCTTGCGCTTCCGCGGCCCTTTCTCTGAGCTCACATTTCAGATAGTAGCAGATATCTGAATATGTATGGATATCTAAATAGTCTCGGTTTGGTGTGCTGCTCCGCCGCGCACTCGAACCGCGGTGGGCCGTACAACGACGCCGTTGAGCAGAAGGCGCCCAGAGATGAGCCGCGACACACAGCGAGGCAAGCCAGCCGATCGCGGCGTCAGCGCCGCAAGCCGGACCCGACCAGCAATCCGGGGCACGGGGTCGTGACGGGAGGACCTGAGATCAGGTCGCGGCGCGACACCCTCGCCATACGGTGTCCACCAGCGCGGTTACAGCGACGCGATCCAGCGGCGGCATTCCGAATATCAAGCGGTAGTACGGGGGGGCTACCAGTGCATCCACGGCGACGTCGATGTCGGTGTGCGCGGGCAACTCACCGGCGTCGACGGCCTCCCGCAGCGTCGCCGCGACCGCGGTCCGACGCGGCGCGATCCACTGATCCGTCAGCGCACGTTCTATCGCAGGATCCGAGGCCGAGGCAGCGATCACGCTGCGTAGCAACGGCCCGACCGCAGGGTCGTCGAGGAGGCCGAACAGGGCGCCGACGTGGTGCACAAGAGCCTGGACGGTTGTGCTGCCGGGCGGGCGCACGATCGAATCCCGTACGGAATCCAACAACCCCTCGAGCACGATCGCGGCTGCGGACGGCCACCACCGATAGATCGTCGTGCGGCTCACCTCGGCGCGCCTGGCGATAGCGTCGACGGTCGCCGCCGACGATCCGTCGCCAAGAGCCAGTTCGGCGGCTGCGCGCAGCACCTTCTCGCGGACGGCAGCGCTGCGTGGACGCCCACGCCGGGCCGATTGTCGACTGGCCACCGACTCAGCCTATTGCCGACGCGGGCGAACCCCGAGCAGGACCGCCACCAGGCAGATCAGCGCGACGAGCGCCCCGATACCGAACATCGCCGGATAGGTCACCACGTCGGGCCAGCGCCCGGACAGGAACGCCAACGCGGCGGGCACCGCGAAGCCCAGGTAGCTGAGGGAGTAGAAAACAGCGGTCAGACCGGCGAGGTCGTCGGGACCCGCCATATCCTGAATCGCCTGCAGCCCGGCCAGCATGGCCATGCCGTAGCCCGCGCCCAAGACGGCCGCGGCGACAAACACGGACACGATCGTCAGCTGTGTGGCCGCCCATGCGGCCGTTGCCATTCCGGCGACCAGCAGCGTCAACGCTATGACCGCGGCCCGCGCGCTGCCGAGACGGCGGGCGAAGTGCTGGACCGCGAAGCCGACGCCGAGGGTGGCCACGCACATCACCGCGGAGAAGGCGATCGGCGCTGCACCGACACGCCCGATCATCAGTGCGGGCAACACCGCGTAGGCCGATGCCGCGGCACCGAACACCCACGGCGCCACCGGCACGACGACGAGTGCGAACCGACGCCGCAGCCCGGGCGCGATAGCGAGATCCGCCCATAGGCTCGGTTCCCGCCGTGCGCCGCCGTGCCGCTTTCGAGTCTCGGGGACCGCGACCAACACCGCTGCCGCGGCGAGGGCCAGTGCGACGTTGATCACGTACGGCAGTGTCTTCGGCGCCGGTGCCCATTGGGCGAGGACGCCGGCCACCCCCGCACCCAGACCGAACCCGGCCGTCAGGCTCATCGCGGCCCGTCTGGCCCCGGAGGCGCCGTCGCCCCACGGCGGGCTGGACAGTTCCTTGATCCAACTGCCGCCGACCGCCATGGCCAGACCCAGCGCCAGGCCGCTGAAAACGCGCCCGACGGTCAGAGCCGGTGCCGAGTCCTGTCCGGTGGCCAGGATCGCCGAACCGACCGCCGCCAGTACCGGCGCCGGCAGCATGAGCGCCCGTCGGCCGTGCCGGTCTGACAGCGGGCCCCCGACCAGGAGTGCCGGAATGATTCCGAAGACGTAGGCGAACAGCAGCAGGTCGACGGTCAGATCAGAGAGGCTGGTCTGGGTCCGATACATAACGAGCAACGGGGTGAACTCGTTGCCTCCCCAGGCTATAGCGAAGGTCGCCAGGGCGACGCTTCGCCAGGGCCGAGACCGCAGGCCGCCGACTATGCGGGCTCCCGGCTGCGGACGGACCGCCGAATTAGTGGACACACTGTTCACTATAAAGAGTCGCTCACCTGACGCACACGGCGCCGGCCCACCGAGACGCCCGGCCGCCCCGGGACAGTCGGACAAGTGAGCCGGGCACCGCAGGTGACCCGGCTCAGATTGCGCCAGCGCGGCGCAAAACTGTAACGTGTTCTAGTTAGAAGCCATGGACGGGAGGCCCGAGGTGAACACCGAGTCAACTGCGGGAACCGCGAAGGTCCGGGAGATCGACACCGGCACCCTGCCCGACCGTTATGCCCGAGGCTGGCACTGCCTGGGCCCGGTGAAGGGTTTCCTCGACGGCAAGCCGCACGGCGTGAAGGCTTTCGGCACCCTGCTGGTCGTGTTCGCCGACTCCCAGGGCCAGTTACAGATCCTGGACGGATACTGCCGGCACATGGGCGGCAACCTTGCCCAGGGCGCTATCAAGGGCGACGAGGTCGCCTGCCCGTTCCACGACTGGCGCTGGGGCGGCGACGGCAGATGCAAGCTGGTGCCCTACGCCAAACGCACACCGCGGCTAGCCCGCACCAGGGCCTGGCACACCGATGTCCGCGGCGGGCTGCTCTTTGTATGGCATGACCATGAGCGAAACCCGCCCCAGGAACATGTCCGCATCCCGGACATCCCAGAATGGGCCAGCGGCAATTGGACCGATTGGAAGTGGAACACGCTGTTGATCGAAGGCAGCAACTGCCGCGAGATCATCGACAACGTCACTGACATGGCGCACTTCTTCTATATCCATTTCGGCCTGCCGACCTACTTCAAGAACGTCTTCGAGGGCCATATCGCCTCGCAGTATCTGCACAACGTGGGGCGCCCGGACATCGACGACATGGGTACCGCCTATGGCGAGGCGTCGCTGGATTCGGAGGCCAGCTATTTCGGGCCGTCATTCATGATCAACTGGCTGCACAACACATACGGCGACTTCAGATCCGAGTCGATCCTGATCAACTGTCACTATCCGGTGACCCAGGATTCGTTCGTGCTGCAGTGGGGTGTCATCGTCGAAAAACCTCAGGGGCTCGACGACAAGACCACTCAGAAGCTCGCCGACGCGTTCACCGAAGGCGTGAGCAAGGGCTTCTTGCAGGATGTCGAAATCTGGAAGCACAAGACCCGGATCGACAATCCGCTGCTCGTTGAGGAGGACGGTGCGGTCTACCAGATGCGCCGCTGGTACCAACAGTTCTATGTCGACGTCGCCGACGTGACCCCCGAGATGACCGACCGCTTCGAGATGGAGGTCGACACCACGGTGGCCAACCAGAAGTGGCACGTCGAGGTTGAAGAGAACCTCAAGGCCCGCCAGGCCACCGGTGCGGCTGGAGAGCCGACCGAGGTCTCCACGACATGAGCGCAGAGCAGCAGCGCCCCGACTTCGACCGATTGGCTCGGTCGATGCTACTGCTGCACGGCGACCATGACGGCCATGACGGCCATGACGGCCATGACGGCCATGACGAGGAACCCGACCATGCCGCTGACCTCAACCGAACGAGCGCCCGCCGCGGTTCCTGGCGCAAGGCACCGGACTTCGCTGCAGATCCAGATCGCGCAGCCGCGGTCGCCGCGAGCACCTGTCGCGATCGCGAGCGTTACCTGACCGCCGGACTTGCCGAGGTTGACTGCCGGTACTGCCACGTCGCGGTCCTGGTCAAAAAACTTGGCCCGGCCCACACCTCGGTGCAGTGGAGCACCGAAGCCGCCCAGCGCTGCGCCTATTTCGCCGACATTCGCGCGGCAGGAGGCGATCCCGCGCGAGAGCGCGCTTGCCCGCGGCTGGCCGACAGCATCCGCCACGCGGTGGCCGAGGGCTGCCTGGAGGAGTACTCCAGCGCACCGTCACCGGGT
The DNA here is from genome assembly GCA_964562545.1 of uncultured Mycobacterium sp. Classification (GTDB taxonomy): domain Bacteria; phylum Actinomycetota; class Actinomycetes; order Mycobacteriales; family Mycobacteriaceae; genus Mycobacterium. The sequence continues at coordinate 35,712 of CAZLTV010000017.1, forward strand.
GACGGCTGACAGCCGCGCGACGGCCATCCGGCCGCCTAAAGACCCGCGAAGCGCGCCTCGACCTGCATGTCGGTCAGCCCGTAGTCGGCCAGAGAATACGTGTGCTTGGGGGCGCGCGGCCCCTGTGTGCTCTTCTCGTGGCTGTCACGCATCGCCGCCCGCGCATCGTCGGTCATCTCGATGCTGAAGTAACGGTAGATCGCCTCGACCGTTGCCAGCGGATCGGTGATCAGATCGGAGTAGTCCATGTCGTAAAACTGAGACCGGTCATATTCCGCCCGAACCACATTGAACCGCTCGAGGCCACGCGACCACGTCTCGAGCGAGTCAGCCCCGATGGTCTTTCCCACGAACACGTTCGACCAGCCCGCGGTCGTGTGCTGGGACAGCGAGCACATCGACGCCATGATCGTCTGGGCCGGCCGATGGCACTGGATCACCAAAGCATCCGGATACGTCGTCATCAATGCGTCCAGCGCGAACAGGTGGCTGGGGTTCTTGAGCACCCACCGCTTGTCGGCGTCGTTGAGCCCGATCAACTGCAGGTTACGCCGGTGCCGCCGATACGGGCGGATCCAGTCCTGCTGGGACAACCACTTCGCGTAGGTCGGCACGTGCGCCAGCGTCTCGTAGGACACCGAATGCAGCGATTGGCGCAGCAGCTGCCAGCATTCCTCGACCTCGTCTGCGGTCATGTAGTGCAGGCCGGTGTAGTCCGGGTTCTCGTTGTGCGCCTTGGTGAACTGTGCATCGAGCTGGGCAAATACCGGATTGTCCGGCCAGGTGTCGCGCGGCGGCCTGGGTTGCGGGTATTCCGCGAGCCACAGTTCAAGGCCCTGGTGGCGAGGGTCGGCGGCCAGTAGCCGGTGCAGCGCGGTGGTGCCAGTGCGCGGTAAACCGGTGACGAAGATCGGGCGCTCGATCGTCACCTCGGCGTGCTCGGGGCACTGCACGAACGCCGCTTCGGAGACAAGCCGGGCCACCAGCGCGTTTCGGACGAAGAACCGGTGCATCTTGCTGCCCAGCTCAGTCAGCCCCGCGTCGCGGGCGAAGGAGTCGAGCAGTACTGCGAGCGCCTCGCGGTAGTTGTCGTCGTCGGCGCCGAAGTCGTCCAGCCCACAGGCCTTTGTGGCCGAGGCATGCAAGTCCTCCACGGTGCCCACATTGGTGCGGCCGTTGGCCCCGCCCGTCACGCCTTGTACTCCCCGCAGTTGACATCCAGCGCCTGTCCGGTGATGCCGCTAGAGAGGTCACTGGCCATAAACAGGATCGCTGAGGCGACCTCATCTTCCGTGGGCAACCGCTTGAGGTCGGACGCCGCGGCTGTGGCTCGGTAAATCTCGTCGACCGTGGTGCCGTACTTTGCGGCCTGATGGGTGAAGTAGCTTTCCAGCGTTCCACCCCAGATGTACCCCGGAAGCACGGAATTCACCCGTATACCCTGCCCGCCCAGCTCGGTGGCCAGTGACTGCGACATAGCCAGCAACGCCGATTTCGCCATTTTGTAGGCGCCATACTTGGCCTGCGAATGCCGCACCACCATCGAATTCACGTTGACCACCGAACCGTTCGTCTCGGCCAGCGCGAGGGTGAATCCCTCGATGAGCCGCAGTGCACCGAACACCGTGAGTTCGATCGCTTCACGCATGTGCTCAAAAGTGGTGTCGGCCAGAGGTTTCATCGACGGAACCCGGAACGCATTGTTGATGAGCACATCGACCTTGCCGTAGGCCTCCAGCGCGCGTCCGACGAGATTGTCGACTTGACCGTCGTCGGTGATGTCGGTGGCCACCGGCACCGCCCGCCGACCCAGATCGGCGACCTGCTTGGCGACGTCGTCAAGACGAGCCACCGTGCGCGCCGCCAGCACGAGGTCCGCGCCCGCCCGCGCGCATCGACGCGCCAACGTCGTTCCCAGCGCCGGGCCGACTCCGCTGATGACCACAACCTTGCCCGCGAGCAGGCCGGCGTGGGTGTCACTCATCGAATCATGCCACCATTCTGTCCGCGATCTGCCTCTGGCGCAGCGCGATCCGATCGCGCCAGTCCTGCTCGGAGATCTTGTTGGACTCGAAGTACGGCAGCGTGCTGGCCACGCTGTCGATATCGAGCACCTCGACCGTCGGACCGTCGGTCTCGTTCAACGTCCGTGACAAACGTTGCCAACGGAACTGCAGATAGCCCTTGCGATGCCCGAGCGTCTCACACCAGTTCGTGACGCCTGGATTGGTGTCGGAGACGACGATGCGGATGTTGTCGTCCGGATCGGCCTGCGCCTGAGCGCCGTTCAACGAGGTCTGGTGGTTGATGTAGTCCAGCGAGATGTACCACAGGCTGCCGAGCTGGAAGCCCATATAGGGCGCGTCGGACACCGGAACGGTGATGATCATGGCCTGATCTGGCGCCAGGTCGAAGTGTCCGACCGACGAGTACTGGGTCGCCAACCCGCCCGGGGTCAGCCGCGGCGCGACCATAGTGTTGGCCGGCAGGGTGTTGTAGAACCATTGCGGGAACTGCAGCCAAGTCTTCACCCGCTGGACGAGTTGCCTGGCGGCCACCGCGTATCGCTTCTCGATCAGTTCCCTGCTCAGCGCGGCGGGGGCCGTGCCTGCCGTATCGGTCCGCGCGATGCTGACGACGCCGCGCCGCTGCGCCCAGTCGTTGTACACCTCACGAATCAGCAACTGTGACGGGCTGTTCGGCGTGATGCGCCACTCGAAGGTCCCGTCGGCGGCGATATCGAGCTCCCGGTCATCGAACGCAACCTGACTTACCGGCACGTTGTCATCGGTGTAGTCGCCACCGAGCAACTGAAAACTCAGGTCGGTGGTGGCGCCCCGCGTTCCGGTGACGACGTATTCGTGGCCTGGCTGCACCCTGGTGCCGAAGTAGAGTGTGTCCGGGTTGTCCAGCCCCATCTTGGTGAATGGTCCGGTGCCGGACTGCATGAAGGGATGGTCGCGGTCGTAGTCGAAGGCCAGACGGGTACACGCCGAGATACACCCGGCGAGGTACTGCAGCCCCTCCAGGAGATCTGCCTCGGATTCGATGAATTCGGCAGCCGCGACGAGCCGTTCGGCCTCCGCGATGGCATCGGCCAGCGGCTGTGAGTACATGCGGTGAACGCCTCCGCGCTTCGATATCGGACCGACCTGTGCTACTTCCGATCCGAGACTAGAACGCGTTCTAATTTGAGTCAACGCCGCCCACGACGGTCGGCGTTGAACCATCGCGGCTCGAAGGCAGTTGCCCGCCGGGGACTAGTACCCCTCGGTTCGGTCGACGATGCCCAGCAGCGGACGGCCGGCGGCGAACCGGACCAGGTTTTCCTCGATGCGCCGCGCCAACAGCGGCACAATCATCTCGATGGTGTCGGCGGAGTGAGGCGTGACGATCGCATTGTCCAGCGTCCACAGCGGATGCCCGTCCGGCAGCGGCTCTGGGTCTGTGACATCCAAGGCGGCCCCGGCGATGACACCCGATTCCAGCGCATCGACCAGATCGTCGGTGACGATCAGACCGCCGCGAGCCACGTTGACCAGAATCGTCTGCGATCTCATCAGCTCGAACTCGGCGGCGCTGAACATTCCCTGGGTTTCCGGTGTCAGCGCCGCGGCCAACACGACCACATCGGCCTGCGGCAGCTCACGATGCAGATGTTCCATCGTCAACGTCCGGGACGCATGCGGCACCGGCAGCTGACGGCGCCGGATCACCGTGGTCTCAGTGTCGAAGACCGTCAGCAGCCTGGCCAGTTCGCAACCGACACCACCGCCACCGACGATCAGCACCCGTGTGCGGTGCAGCGACGTTCCGGACTGTCGCCCCCAGCTGGTGGCGCGAATGCGCTGCGGCAGATGCCGCAACAGGGCCAGAGCAAGAGCCAGCGCATGCTCGGCAACCGGCTCGGCGTAAGCCCCCTTCGCCGAGGTCCACGCCACGTCGGCGCGGGATGCGACCGCACCCGCCCGGAAGAAGTCCTCGACGCCGGCCGCGGGCAGCTGGACCCAGCGCACGGACTCCAGTTCGGCGACAGCGGCGGCCAGCAGATGCGGCCCGCCGTGTCGTGACCAAATGAGCACGTCGGGGCGGTCGTCGGCCGCGACCAGCTTCGCCCCGGCGGCGACGACCGCCCCTTCGTAAGCCGGATACCGGTCCGGGAGAACACAAACCTTCGGAGGTGTGCTCACGGTGCGGTCCCCCCGAAACGCTCCGGTCGGTAGGACTCCAGCAGCGGTGAACGAAAGCCCGGCTCGACGAGTTCCGATGCCAGCAGCTCACCGAGAATCGGGCCCAGGGTCGCACCACTGTGCGAGAACGCAACCCAGCAGCCCGGCAACTCGCCCAGCTCACCGGCCACCGACCAGCCGTCTCCGGGAATGGGCCGCCATCCGGTCGCAACCCGATCCAAACGCAGGTCCGCACCGGCTGCGAACAGCCCCCGCAGGTCGGCCAACGAGGCCTTGACGACGTCGTCATCGACGGTGAACCCGCCGTGACCGTCGGGCCTGAGCGCATTCTCGATCACGGAGGTGTGCACCACAGCCCCACCGCCCGGGCGGGGACGCAGACTACCCACCGGAGTCCGCACCAAAGTGCGCAACTGCAACGAGCTGGGCTGCGTGAACAACAGGGCGGCTTTGGTGCTGCGCTGCGGAACGGTGACACCGGTCGCTTCCAACAGCCCAGTCGTCAGCGCTCCGACCGCCACCACGACGTCATCTGCGAAGACCGGCGTGCCATCGCCGAGCACCGCACCGGCCCGGCCCCCGGACTCGACCACCTTCGCCTGCCCGTCGGTGATGAGGTGACCGCCCAGCCGGATCACCTCCGAGAGCAGCAGCCCGGTGAACGCGGGCAGATCGACCCAACCCTCATCGCGGGCGTACAGGATTCCCTCCCCGGGCAGGGCGTCGGCTGCCAACGCGGGTTCCAGACGCAGCGCACTGAGCCGGTCGATGCTCTGGACGCTGTGGCCGATGTCGCGTAAGCGGGAAAACGTCTCGGCTACCGGCTCCACGTCGTCGGCGCCCTGGATCTTCTGCACGGTGGCGGTATCGGTCTCCCATGCCAACGCACCGGAGAACCGCACGACTGTCCCGAACGGTTCCTCCGCGGCGAGCTGGCGGTAGCGGTCCAGACTCAGCAATCGCAGCCGGTGGTAGCTGTCGGGCACCTCCTGGGCGGCGCCGAGCCAGCCGAACGACATCCAGGTGGCCCCGGCGCCGGGGCCGGATCCGATCACCGTCACCGCGGCGCCGGCTCGCGCGGCGGCGTAGGCGATCGATGCGCCCATGATCCCGTCACCGATGACGACGATGCGCTTCTGGTCGCGGTTGGTCCGCATGTGGT
>CAZLTV010000018.1:0-40598 GCA_964562545.1 uncultured Mycobacterium sp.
CTTCGCGCAAGCGCTCATCAGAATCCTCGCCTCTTCGCGCAAGCGCTCATCAGAATCCTCGCCTCTTCGCGCAAGCGCTCATCAGAATCCTCGCCTCTTCGCGCAAGCGCTCATCAGAATCCTCGCCTCTTCGCGCAAGCGCTCATCAGAAATACCCCTCGCGCTTGCGGTCCTCCATGCCAGCCTCGGAAATCCGGTCGTCGGCGCGGGTGGCTCCGCGCTCGGTGAGCCGCGACAGTGCAGTCTCGGCGATCACCTCCGACACCGTGGCGGCCTCGGACTCCACGCAGCCGGTGCAGGTGACGTCACCAACCGTGCGGAACCGCACCGACTTTTCGATCACCGGCTCGTCCTCGCGGGGCTTCAAAAATTCGTGAACGGCCAGCAGCATGCCGTCGCGGACAAACACGTCACGGTGGTGCGCGTAATAGATCGACGGCAGCTTGATGTTCTCGGCGCCGATGTAGGACCAGATGTCGAACTCGGTCCAGTTGGACAGCGGGAACACCCGGATGTGCTCCCCTTTGCGATGCCGGCCGTTGTAGAGCTGCCAGACCTCGGGGCGCTGGTTCTTCGGATCCCATTGGCCGAACTCGTCGCGGAAGCTGAACACCCGCTCCTTCGCGCGGGCCTTCTCCTCGTCACGGCGGGCGCCGCCGAATGCGGCGTCGAACCTGTTCTCCCGGATGCCGCGCAGCAACGTCACGGTCTGCAGCGGATTGCGGGAGGGCCCGTTGTCGACGACCCGCCCGGCGGCGATGTCGTCCTCGACGCTGGCGACCACCAGCCGGACCCCGTGCTCGGCGACCAGCTCGTCGCGGGTGGCGATGACTTCTTCGAAGTTGTGTCCGGTATCGACATGCATCACCGGGAACGGCAGCCGACCGGGCCGGAACGCCTTGATCGCCAGATGCAGCATGACGATCGAGTCCTTGCCTCCGGAAAACAGCAGCACCGGGCGTTCGAACTCGGCGGCCACCTCCCTGATGATGTGCATGGCCTCGGCTTCCAGAACGCGCAGATGACTCAGTTCATAGCGCCCTGCGTGCTCGACGATCTCCTCGGTGGCTGTCATGCTTCCCCGTAAAGTTGGTAGAACTGACCAGAATTATTGCCTTAGCCCGAAATTATCGCCACGGGCCCCGATACTGTCAACGCGGCTGCCCTACCTGTCCGCGCGCACGAAGACCAGAGCTCAACCTCGAGGCAAGGTGACGACGAATTCCGTGCTCCCGGGAATACTGGCGACGGCGATCGCACCCCCATGAGCCCGTACCACTGCATCGGCGATCGCCAAGCCCAGGCCGGTGCTGCCGTCGCGGCGCGAACGCGACGAGTCGCCACGGGCAAAACGCTCGAAGACCTCCGGCAACAACGAGTCCGCGATCCCGGGACCGTCGTCGGCGACGGTCACCACGACCGTGTCGGCATCCACGCTGCGCAGCGACGTGGTCACCGAGGTTCCCTGCGGGGTGTGGGTACGGGCATTGGCCAGCAGGTTGGCCAGGACCTGGTGCAGACGTGCCTCGTCGCCGACCACCTCGACAGGCTCATCGGGCAAGTCGAGCTTCCAGATGTGCCCCGGCCCGGCCACATGGGCGTCGCTGACGGCGTCGGCGACCAGCCGGGTCACATCCACCGGCTCACGCTCGAGCGGGCGACCTGCGTCCAACCGTGCCAGCAGCAGCAGATCTTCGACGAGCCGGGTCATTCGATCTGCCTCGGATTCGACGCGATCCATCGCGTGGGCCACCTCGGGGGGCAAGTCGCCGTGGCGGCGTTGGGCCAGCTCGGTGTAACCACGGATGGCCGCCAGCGGGGTGCGCAGCTCGTGGCTGGCGTCGGCGACGAACTGGCGCACCCGGGTCTCGCTGGCCTGTCGGGCGGACAGCGCATCCGCGATCCGGTCAAGCATGCGATTCAATGCCTCGCCGAGTTGTCCGACCTCGGTCCGCGCGGCCACCGGGTCGACCCTGACGATCGGAGTCGGTAGCCGCACCTCGCCGCGGTCCAGCTCAAGGTCGGCGACCTGGCGAGCCGCCGCGGACACCCGCGCCAACGGGGCAAGTTGACGGCGCACGAGGACAACACCGGCGGCAGTCGTCATCGCCAGCGCAACCCCGGCGACGACGGCGATGATCACCGCAACCCAGAACAGCGTGTCGTCGACGTCGGCGGTGGGCACACCCGTAACCACAGTCAACCCGCCGTGACGCGGCTGCGAGGCGATCACCCGATAGCGGCCCAGCCCGGCTAGTTCGACCGTTCTGGGCTCACCGTCGACCGGCATCTCGGCCAGACGTTCGGCAGCCGCAGACGCGATCTGCGAGCGGCCGCCGTCTTCGGTGATGATTGCGGCGCTGATCTGCCGGCCGTCGACGACAAGAGCGCCGACCGTGCCGACGGCCTGACCGGGAGCGTTGAGAAACTCGGGACCGGGCCCCATTCGCACACCCGTGGCGGGGCCCGGCCCGACAACGATGGGTCCGGCCGGGCCGGGGCCCGGCATCGGCGGCACCATGGCGGGCGAATGCCGTTGGGGGTGGCCCATCCCCGGAAGTGGGGGTGGACCGAGTTCGAAGAGCATCGTCGAGCGCCGCCCCGCCTCGATGACCTGCTCGTCGAGCTGGTTCATCAGGAAACGCTGCAGCGCAAACTCGGTGGCGACACCGATACCGGCACACACCACCGCCAGCAGCGCCACCACCGTCACCAACAGGCGCGTCCGCAGCGACCAGCTACGGGGTGACCGCAGAACCGACCACCGGCTCTCAGCGGGCCGGTTTGAGGACATAGCCAGCGCCGCGCAGCGTGTGGATCATCGGCTCGCGGCCGCTGTCGATCTTCTTGCGGAGGTAGGAAACATAGAGTTCGACGATGTTGGACCGCCCGCCGAAGTCGTAATGCCACACCCGGTCGAGGATCTGCGCCTTGCTCAGCACCCGCTTGGCGTTCCGCATCATGAAACGCAGCAGTTCGAACTCGGTGGCGGTCAACGTGATCACCTCGCCGGCCCGCGTCACCTCGTGGCTGTCCTCGTCGAGAACAAGGTCACCGACCACCAGCTGGGCGCCGCCCGTCTCGGTGGCCACCCCGGTGCGCCGCAGCAGGGCCCGCAACCTAAGGACCACTTCTTCGAGGCTGAACGGCTTGGTCACGTAGTCGTCACCGCCGGCCGTCAGCCCGGCGATACGGTCCTCAACCGAATCCTTGGCGGTCAACAGCAGCAACGGCAGGCCCGGTATCTGCTCGCGCAGCTTGCCCAACACCTGCAGTCCGCTCATGTCGGGCAGCATCACGTCCAACACAACCACGTCCGGCGGGATCTGCCGGGCAGCGGTGATCGCGGACGCGCCGTCGCCTGCCGTCGTGATCTCCCACCCTTCGTAGCGCAGGGCCATCGACACCAGCTCGGCGAGCACCGGCTCGTCATCGACGACGAGCACACGGATCGGGCTGCCGTCGGCCCTGCGCATCGCGGCGCGGGCTTCGTCGCCGGAGACAAGCGGGTCGGACACCGTCCGATTGTCGGTCGCTGCGCTGGGCTCCGCCTGTGTCGCTCCTATGCGCAGGCTGTGAGAGTGGTGACGGACCGCGCGAAGCGAGACACCCTCGCCACCGCAGCCAGCGCGGGCACCGTTTCACTGACTTCACCGCCGCCACCGCCGCCGCGTGTGACGACACCGGGTGAGGCGCAGGCAGGCAGCTCACACCCGAATCGGGCGCGCCCGGGGCGGCCACGACGGGCTCGGCCGCGGCATTTCTCCTACCCTGTCCGCATGCAGCCCAGCGACGGACCCGCCGGATGACCAGATTTCTGGCGCGCCGGTTGCTCAACTATCTGGTGCTGCTGGGCGTGGTGTCGTTCCTGACGTTCAGCCTGACCTCGCTGACGTTCAACCCGCTCGACAGCCTGCTCGAACGCAACCCGCGGCCGCCGCAGTCGGTGATCGACGCCAAGGCCGCCGAGCTCGACCTGGACAAGCCGATTCCCGTCCGATACGCCAACTGGGTGTCCGGCGCGGTCCGCGGCGACTTCGGCACCACCGTCGGCGGGCAACCGGTCAGCGAGGAGCTGTGGCGGCGGATCGGGGTGAGCCTGCGACTGGTGCTGATCGGGTCGGTGATCGGCACCGTCGTCGGCGTGGTGGTCGGCGCCTGGGGCGCGATCCGGCAGTACCGGCTCTCCGACCGGGTCATCACGGTCGCCTCGCTACTGATCCTGTCCGCACCGACGTTCGTGATCGCCAACCTGCTCATCCTCGGCGCGCTGAAGGTCAACACGATCCTCGGGATGCAGGTGTTCGAGTACACCGGCGAGACCTCGCCCGACGCGATCGGAGGTACCTGGAACCGATTCGTCGACCGGCTGCAACACCTGGTGCTGCCGACGTTCACCCTGGCGTTGGCCTCGATTGCAGGGTTCAGCCGGTATCAGCGCAACGCAATGCTCGACGTCCTCGGACAAGACTTCATCCGGACCGCGCGGGCCAAGGGACTGACCCGGCGCAAGGCGCTGTTCAAACACGGGCTACGCACCGCACTGATCCCGATGGCCACACTGTTCGCCTACAGCGTTGGCGGATTGGTGACCGGCTCGGTGTTCGTCGAAAAGATCTTCGGCTGGCACGGCGTCGGCGAATGGGTGGTGCAAGGGGTCTCCAGTCAGGACACCAACATCACCGTCGCGATCACGATGTTCTTCGGGGTGGTAATCCTGCTCGCCGGTCTGCTCTCCGATGTGATCTACGCGGTGCTCGATCCCAGGGTGCGGGTGTCATGACCGAGCCATCCGGGCCGACCCCGACCGCCTCCACGCGCACGTTCGTGTCCCGGCGCCGCCTGGTGTGGCGCAGGTTTTTGCGCAACCGCCCGGCTGTGGTGTCGCTGATCGTGCTGGGGGTGATGTTCGTCGCGTGCTACGCGTTGCCGCCGCTGCTGCCGTACTCGCACACCGATCTGGACTATTACGCGCTGCAGCAGCCGCCCAACCCCACGCACTGGCTAGGAACCAACGCACTGGGCCAGGACCTGCTGGCACTGACCCTGCGCGGCATGCAGAAATCCATGCTGATCGGGGTTGCCGTCGCGTTCATCTCAACGCTGATCGCGGCGACGGTCGGTGCGGTCGCCGGCTACTTCGGGGGCTGGCGCGACCGGGCTTTGATGTGGGTCGTGGATCTGCTGCTGGTCGTCCCGAGCTTCATCCTGATCGCGATCGTCACCCCCCGCACCCGCGAGTCGGGCACCATCTTGTGGCTGATCCTGCTGTTGGCGGTGTTCAGCTGGATGATCAGCTCCCGGATCGTGCGGGGGCTGACGATGAGCCTGCGGGAGCGCGAGTTCGTGGTGGCTGCGCGCTACATGGGTGTGAGCAGCTGGCGCATCATCGTCCGGCACATCATTCCCAACGTGGCATCGATCCTGATCATCGACACCGCGCTCAACGTCGGGCTAGCGGTCCTCGCCGAGACGGGGCTGAGCTTCCTCGGTTTCGGTGTTCAACCGCCGGACGTGTCGCTGGGCACGCTGATCGCCGACGGCACCAATTCGGTGACGACGTTCCCGTGGGTGTTCCTGGTGCCGGCCAGCGCGCTGGTGCTGATCGTGCTGTGCGCCAACCTGGTCGGCGACGGGCTGCGCGACGCGCTCGACCCTGGCGTGCGCCCGGCGCGGAGACGGTCACTACGCCGGCGCACGGAGGCCGCGACGTGAGCCTGCTCGAAGTGCGCAGCTTGACGGTGACGTTCCCGACCGAGGAGGAACGCGTCGCCGCAGTGCGAGGCCTGGACTACCACGTCAACTCCGGTGAGGTCGTCGCTCTCGTCGGGGAATCCGGCGCGGGCAAGTCCGCCAGCGCCATGGCCGTGATCGGGCTGTTGCCCGAGTACGCCGAGGTGGCTGGCTCGGTGCGGCTGCATGGCGAGGAGCTGCTCGGACTGGCCGACAACCAGATGTCACGCATTCGCGGCAACGCGATCGGCACCGTGTTCCAAGACCCGATGTCGGCGCTGACGCCTGTCTACCCGGTGGGCGATCAACTCGCCGAGGCGATCCAGATTCACCAGCGCGGCGTGGGCAGGCGCGCAGCCCGCGCCCGGGCGATCGAACTGTTGGAGCTGGTCGGCATCGCCCAGCCTGAGGCGCGTGCCCGCGCCTTCCCGCACGAGCTTTCCGGCGGCGAGCGTCAGCGCGTGGTGATCGCCATCGCGATCGCCAACGACCCCGACCTGCTGATCTGTGACGAACCGACCACCGCGCTCGATGTCACCGTGCAGGCCCAGATCCTCGACGTGCTGCGCACCGCCCGCGACGTCACCGGCGCCGGGGTGCTCATCATCACCCACGACCTCGGGGTGGTCGCAGAATTCGCCGACCGCGCCCTGGTGATGTATGCGGGCCGGGCCGTCGAGACGGCGCCGGTCGCCCCGTTGTATCGCGACCGGGCCATGCCGTACACGGCAGGGCTGCTCGGCTCGGCGCCCAGCCTGGACGCCGAGCAGGGCACCCGCCTGGTGCCGATTCCCGGAGCGCCGCCGTCGATGGCGTCGTTGCCGGCGGGCTGCCCGTTCACTCCGCGGTGTCCGCTGGCCATCGAGGCGTGCGCCACCCAGGAGCCGACACTGACCCAGGCGGCACCCGACCATGCGGTGGCATGCATCAGAAGCGACCAGGTTGTGGGCCGCAGCGCCGCCGACATCTACGGCGTGCCCGCAAGACCCGCCGACGCGGTAGCCGCACCCGATTCCGCGGTGGTCCTGCGGGTCAGCGATCTGGTCAAGACGTACACGTTGACCAAGGGCACGGTGCTGCGCCGCCGCATCGGCGAAGTGCGGGCCGTCGACGGAATCAGTTTCACGCTGCGGCAGGGCCGCACGCTGGGCATCGTCGGGGAGTCTGGATCGGGCAAATCAACGACGCTGCACCAGATCCTGGACCTTTCCGCACCGCAGGCCGGCGCCATCGAAGTCCTCGGCACCGACGTTTCCACGCTGGACCGGCGAGGCCGGCGCGCGCTGCGCAGCGACCTGCAGGTGGTGTTCCAGGACCCAGTCGCGTCGCTGGACCCGCGCCTACCGGTGTTCGATGTGCTGGCCGAACCGCTACGGGCCAATGGCTTCGACAAGTCGGCTGTCAACGCTCGGGTCGCCGAACTGCTCACCACGGTCGGGCTGCGCCACGAGGACGCCAGCCGCTACCCGGCCGAGTTCTCCGGCGGCCAGAAGCAGCGCATCGGCATCGCGCGGGCCCTGGCGTTGCAGCCGAAGATCCTGGCCCTCGACGAGCCGGTCTCGGCGCTGGATGTGTCGATCCAGGCCGGGATCATCAATTTGCTGCTGGATCTGCAGGACCGGTTCGGGTTGGCCTATTTGTTCGTCTCCCACGACCTATCGGTGGTGCGCCATCTCGCCCATGACGTGGCCGTTATGCACCGCGGGGCGATTGTCGAGCAAGGTGACGCGGCGCAGGTTTTCAGGCAGCCGCGCCACGACTACACACGCCGGTTGCTGGCCGCGGTGCCGCGACCGCTGCCGGATCACTATTAGAGTCGGTCCGCATGGGCTATCGGAGACCACGGGCAGACGCGAACTCGCACGGATCGACCCTCAAACGTGCGATGTGGCGTCTGTTCGCGGTGGGAACAGTGCTGGGGTTGGTGGTGACCGGTTGCTCGAGTCCCGAGGAAGCACCCTCGGCCGGCGGTAACGCCGAGCTCGGAGCGTCGGCCGACATCAACCCACAGGACCCCACCACGCTGCAGCAGGGCGGCAACCTGCGTCTGGCCCTGTCCGGGTTCCCGCCGAACTTCAACTACCTGCACATCGACGGGCATCTCGGCGAGTTGGGCGGACTGCTGCGCTGGACGATGCCGCGCGCGTTCTTCATCAAACCCGACGGCGAGATGACCGTTAACAGCGACTACTTCACCAGCATCGAGCTGACCAGCACCGACCCGCAGGTCGTCACCTACACGATCAACCCGAAGGCCGTGTGGACCGACGGCACGCCCATCACCTGGGAGGACATCGCCGCCCAGATCAACGCGACCAGCGGCAAGGACGACCGCTACCTGTTCGCCTCCCCCAACGGCAGCGAGCGGGTGGCCTCGGTGACCAAGGGCGTCGACGACCGGCAGGCCGTGATCACCTTCGACCGGCACTACGCAGACTGGCGCGGCATGTTCGCCGGCAACACGATGCTCGCGCCGAAGTCAATGACCGAAGACCCCGAGGTGTTCAACCGGGGCTTCCTCGACGGTCCTGCCCCCTCGGCCGGGCCGTTCATGATCAGCACGGTCGACCGCGCGGCCCAGCGAATCGTGTTGACCCGCAACCCGGATTGGTGGGGTGAGCCGCCGGTTCTCGATTCGGTCACCTACACCGTGCTCGACGATGCCGCGAGGATGCCGGCGCTACAGAATGACGCGATCGACGCTGTGGGTCTCGGGTCGCTCGATGACCTGACCATTGCCCGTCGCACGGAGGGGGTCTCCATCCGGCGAGCGCCGGCACCGAACTGGGCCCATCTCACGTTCAACGGCGCCGAGGGGTCGATCCTCGCTGATCCGGCGTTGCGTACGGCGATCTCCAAAGGCATCGACCGCCAAGCCATCGCGTCGATCACCCAGCGGGGCCTGGTCGACAACCCGGTGCCGCTGAACAACCACATTTACCTGGCCGGCCAGGAGGGCTACCAGGACAACAGCATCGGCTATGACCCCGAGGGCGCCAAACAGGACCTGGAGGCGTTGGGGTGGACACTCGGCGATGGCGGTGCCGGCCAGTTCCGGGAGAAGGACGGCCGTCGGCTCACAGTCCGAAACGTGTTCTACGATGCCCAGAGCAACCGGTCGATCGCCCAGATCGCGCAGAACAACCTGGCCCAGATCGGTGTCGAACTGCAACTCAACGCCGTGGGCGGCGGACAGCTTTTTACCGACTACGTGACACCGGGAAACTTCGACATCGCCCTGTTCGCCTGGGGCGGAGACGCGTTCGCGCTTTCCAGCCTGACCCAGGTCTACGCGTCGGAAGGCGAAAGCAACTACGGCAAGATCGGCAACCCACAGATCGACGCCCAGATCGAGGAAACGCTCGCTGAGCTCGATCCTGCCAAGGCACGCGAGCTGGCCAACGAGCTGGACAAGATGATCTGGGACGAAGGCTTCAGCCTGCCGCTGCTCCAGGCACCGGGCAACGTCGCGGTCCGCAGCAACCTCGCCAACTTCGGGCCCACCGGTATCGGCGACCTCAACTACACGGCGATCGGCTTCATGAAGCCGTGAGCTGACGCACCGCACGCGGAACCGCGTCAGGCACCACCGCCTCGGCCTTGGCCGCCGCGGTGACGGCGCGCACCAGCAGCCGGATCGTTAGGTTGGCCGGCAGCGCATCGAGTTCAGCTGCCCTGGTGGGCAATTCCTGCATCGTGCCGTTGATGACGGCGCGGCAGATCTGCAGCGCAGCCCGTTCGCGGGTGTCGAGGATGCTGTGCCCTGCGCTGGGCAGCTCGACCAGCACCGAGTCCGGGATCAAGTCGGCGACTTGGTGGGCGACCTTGGGCGGGGTGGTCAGATCACGACCACCGGACACCACCACGGTGGGCCAGTCGAACGCGGGCATCGCCGAGCACAGATCGTAGGGTTCGGCGACGAATTCGACGTCGCCGTCGGCGATCTCACGGAATGCGACAGCCGGATCGAGCGGTCCGCCGTCGGGTACCGCGCCGTAGTTAAGCTCCCGATAGGCGATGCGTTCCACCAGGTCGGATTCGCGGTGGTAGGGCGTCTGGCGTTCCAGCAGCAGCCGGGTGCCCAGCCCGACCGCACCCCACAGCCAGCCGTGGCCGGACAGGAGCAGATCGAGTTGGCGGCGCAGCACATCGGGTCCGGCTAGTTCGAAGATGCCCACGGCCTGCAGGACGGCCTGCGGGGCGAAGGTGCCGTCGGCCACCAGCCGGGCGACCTTGTCTGCCAGTTCGGCGCTGCCCGGAACGACACCGTCCCACAGCACCTTGCGAATCTGCGCGCGCGCCTCGACGATGTCATCGGCGGACAGTACCGGCGAATCGAGCACCATGGCGTGTACCCGGGACGGGTGCTGGACTCCCACACCGGCGGCCAGGTAGCTGCCGTAGGAGGCGCCGTAAACGGTGGCCCGGTCGACCTTGGCTTCGTCGAGCACCGCGGCAATGTCGTCGACAGCGGCTTCGATCGTCATTGCCTCCGGCGGTAGGTCGTCGCCTGAATCGTCGTGGCGCGACAGGCCCACCCCGCGGTGTTCGACCATGATCACGTCGAGGCCGTCGACCGCCGCGTGCCGGCGGAAAGCCCGGTAGAGAGCCACCGACGCCGCGCCCGGGCCACCGGGGATGACGACCAGGGGGTGCGCGGACTTGCGTCCGGTGCGTATGTAGTAGAGGTCGAATTCCTCGTCATCGCCGGACCGGACCGGTCGGCGGACGGGGCGCACACCGGGCAGACCGGCTAACCGGTCGTGTACCCGCTGACGCCGGGGTTTCATGGTCATCGCCGTACATTCTGCCTGGCCGCGCGAACCCTCGGCGCGGTACGCGGTTTGTCGCGGTGTCCGGGACCTTGCGGTGTCCGGGCAATTGCGGTGTCCGGGTCGTCATAAGACTCGCATGGTCACGGCACTCGGGTCGTCACAGAACTCGGGTCGTCACACAACTCGGGTCGTCACAGAATTCAGCTGGTCGCGGCGACCCTGGTGACGCTGACCGCAACCAGAACGACCGCGGCCAGCACCGCGGCGGCCAGAAAGCCGACTTGATAGGAAGTCGCGGCAATGAGTGGCCCGACCAGCAGAGGCGAGAGAAACTGACCGGCGAAAATCGCGGTGCTCAACAGGGACGTGGCCCGGCCCCGCAGTTCGAGCGGAGCGCGGTCGGCGACCAGCACTGTCAACGTCGGCATGGCCAGCGCGTTGCCGGCCCCGATGAGGACGGGCGCAATGAGCAAGATCACCGGCTGACCGACGCACCCGTAGATGAGCAGCCCGAGCGCCCAGCTACCCGCGGCCAGCCTCATGATCACGGCATGATCAAAGCGGGTTCGCAACCTCGCATAGCACAGCCCGATCAGACTGGCCGCCACCGAGGCCAACACGACCGCGTAGATCGCCACTACGACGGCTGACTGGATGCCGATCTGTTCCAGGCGTTTTGGCAAGAACACGGCGGGGACGTACATCATCACGCCGCTGACCAGCACGACGCCGAGAAGCCCGAGCATGGCTCGCGATCCAAGGAGTTGTCGGGTCGCGGCAGGCCGGGGGGCTTCGGCGACACCCGCTTCAACATTCGGATGCGGGTCGACGGGTTCAGGGTGAGGTTCAGGGTCAACAGCCGCAACGGGGTCGACCGGTTCAGGGGTTCGCACGGAGTTCGCCGTGCGGGGCACGCTCACGAATACCGCCAGTGCGAGCGGCAGGCCCACAAGGTAAACCGCGAAGGCCGCATGCCAGGACACCTCGCCCAGCACTCCGGAGAACAGCGGCCAGACGACGCCGCCGATGGTGATTGCCGTCGTGCGCCAGCCCATCAGGCGGTCTCGGCGTTCCCCACCGGCGTACAGGTCCAGCAACGCGACTGTGGTCGCGGTGAACACCATCGCGGCTCCCAGTCCGAGCACCACCCGGCTGGCGATCAAGACCGGATATGTCGTGGCCACGGTCCCGAGACCGCCTCCCAACCCATAGACGACCAGACCGACAGTCAGCGGACCCCGGACCCCCCAACTGTCAACCAGTCGGCCAACAAACGGGCTGCACAACGCGATGGTGAGCCCGTGGGTAGTGATGATGAAGCCCGCCGCCGTCGCGGACAGGCCCAGGTCGTTCTGGATGAGTGCAAGCACGGGCGCGACGGCGGCACCCGCCATGACGGTGAGTGTGGATGCGACCAGAAGCACACCCAGAGCGGCCTTTGCGGAACGATTATTCGAAATAGTGCCACTCATGCGCATAAG
This sequence comes from uncultured Mycobacterium sp., assembly GCA_964562545.1. GTDB lineage: Bacteria > Actinomycetota > Actinomycetes > Mycobacteriales > Mycobacteriaceae > Mycobacterium. The sequence goes on from CAZLTV010000018.1 coordinate 11,990, forward strand.
CCTATTCATGGCATATACACGGGACAAGTTGTCGACCTGTGGTGCACGCATGACCGCTAGCATGGGGACCGTGGCCGAGCAGGATGCGCACGGACCGGTGCTTTCGCTGCGCGAGCGCAAGAAGCTGCAGGTGCGGCGCAATCTCATCGACACGGCTTTGAGACTCTTCCGGGCCAACGGGTTCCAGCAGACGACGTTGGAGCAGTTGGTCGATGCTGCCGAGGTGTCCACTCGGACGCTCTTTCGCTATTTTCCCTCCAAAGAGGCCATTGCGATGGCCGCGGAAGATGAGCTGTGGGACGCCTTCTACGCCAGGGTGATCGCATGCGAGCTGGATGGTCCGGTCCTGGATTCCTTACGCGGCGCCCTCTTGGACTCGCTGGCGGGGATGGATACCGGTTGGGAACAGCGTTTCCTGGCCACCCGGGGCCTGGCTGCACGTACTCCGGAGCTCCGCGACTACAGCGCCCTGCAGACCATCAAGACTCAGATTCGCGTGACCGAGGCTCTCGAGAGTCGCTTGAACCTCGACAGCCGCGAACACGTCGAGCTGCGTTTGGTGCCGGAGATGGCGATGAGCGCCTGGCGCTGTGCGGCAAAGAATTGGATCCGCGCTTCGCGACATCAGACCAAGCCACGACCGAGGGATTCATTGATAGCGCTTCTCGTCGAGGCGTTCGAGGCAATCCCCCGCAGCCTCACGTTCGCCGCCCATCCCGATGATGTGCAGCAGGCGCGCGCCGGTGCGCGCAGGAGGACCGCAACCCGACCATCCGAACACGCGGGAGCCTGAATCCAGCGCGGCGTGGCGAACCCGGCCCGAACCTCGACCGGGTGGCTAATCCGCGCTAGGCCGTCAGCTCGATGTGCTGGGCACTGTGAATTCCGGTGTAGCGCTGCGGACTGCAGGTGAGGATGATCACCTGCCCATCGCCGGCCACCTCGTCGAACACGTCTGCCATCTTGGCCAGCCGATCAGCATCAGTGAAGCCGAGCGCGTCGTCGATAACGACCGGAACGCCATCCTCTTTGGCGACTAGCGCGGCACTGGCCAACCTGGCCACGATGCCCAATTGTTCCTTGGCTCCCCCGGACAGTGACTCGTAGGGCACGGTCCGACCCGACAGGGTGCGCTGCCCGATACGCAGCGCACTGTCCACGTCGACCTCGAAGCTGTCTCCGAACACCATGCGGCCCAAGCGTTCCACTTCCCCCCGGTACGGCTCGACGTAGCGAAGCCGGGTGGCGTCGCGATGCCGAACCATCACTGATCTCAGCTTTTGCGCGGCCTTCGCCCGGCGTTGCACTCGCAGATATTCGGCTTCGGCGTGCCGGCGTTCGGTCTCCGCCTCGTCGAGTCTGCCTTTGCGCCCCTCGGTGCCGTACACCTTCAGCTGGGTGGCGATATCGCGTAGCGCCTCGGCAGTCTGGTCGCGATCGGCCCGGATGCGGTCGCAGCCGAGCCGGGCCTGCTCGAGGGCGGCCGCCACGGCCTCGGGCTGCTTACGGGCGAGTTCCTCGTTGAGGCTGGCTACCAGCGCCTCGGCGGAGCGCGCCGCTTCGGCGTCGGCCTCGGCGGCGACGGCGAGTTCGTCGTCTTCGGCACCGGCGCGCTGGGAGGCCAATCGTCGTTGCGCCAAGGCTAATTCGGCCTGCGCGGCGTCGAGTTTCTCCTTGGCTCGGGCGGCGAGCAGCCTGCGTTCGCCGACCATTGTGGTGGCCTCGTCGGCGACTTTACGATGGGTTTCGCACTCGCGGTCCAGACGTTGTTGGTCCGTGGTGGCGGCATCCAGTTCTGCTCGCAGCGCTGCCGAGTCCTGTGGTCCCTGCGCCGCGGAGTCCCACAGCCCGTCCTCGGCGGGCAAGCCCGCCTCGAGGATGGCAAGTCGGGATCGCCGCGCGTCAACACTATCCTCGGCGGTGAGCGCGTCGAGGATCCCCCGCAGTCGCCGCGCGTCGCCATCGCGTTCGCGGCGACGCGCATCGAGCGCACGGGCCTCTTCGAGGTCCGCGACGCCGGCCTGTTCGAATACCTGCGCCAGCCCCTCAGTGGCGGTATCCAGTGTGGCCCGGGTAGCTGTGGCTGGTGCTCCCGGGATCACCCGAAGCGACAGCGTGCCTGGGACATCGACGTCGGTGGGGCCACTGATTGCCGTCGACCAGCTGTCTCCTGGCCGCAGCGTCACAAGCTCCTCGCCGACAGTCACCTTGAGTTCGGTCGCGGCAGTCAATTCGACGTTCGCCGAGGCTTGTTCGGCGGCAGTGCGGGCGCGGTCCACGCGGGCCGCGGCGTCCTCGATGGCCGTCATGAGCGACGCAGTGAGGTTGATTGCGGCGAGGTCGCGCTGCGCCTCGTCGAGATCACGTTGGTGGCGTTCGACTGCGGCCAGCTGCCCGGTGAGCCGGTCGATTTCCTCCCGGTCGCTCAGTGCCTGCACTGAGCGGCGCGCGGCCTCGACACGTTGCCGCCCAGCCTCCATCGCTGCGCGGGCCTCTTCGGCGGCGGCTTCGGCGTGCTGCTGGACCTCAGCGCCGGTTTCCAGGTTTTCCAGCGCCACCTCGGACTCGTCTTGCAGAAGGGCCACGCTCGCTGTGCGCTCCTCGATATCTGCGCGGGCGCGGCGCCGTTCGGTGAGCGCCGCCAGCGAGGAGGCGCGCTTCGAGGTCGCCGCATCGGCGACCACGCTGGCCTGAGCCAGGTCCCCACGCAGCGACTCGACGATCTCGGCGGCCACCCGAGCGTCGGCGAGAACCTTTGCAGCAGAGTCAGTTTCTGACTTCAGCACCGCCAGGTCATCAGTCAGCGCGGCATGCCGACGAACTGCCTCGTCCACTTCGGCGATCGCGGCGGCGCATCTGGCGACCTCTTCATCGGCGGCCCGTAGCCGCGTTGAGGCGGCTGCCCACTCCCCCGTCGGCCGACCGGTCGCGGTGAAGTAACGCCGGTACTCGGCGTCGATGCGGTCGATCAGCAGCGAGTCCACCGTGCCGCCCGCCGCTAGGGTTTCGTCGATCTCACCGGCGGCGACATCGAGCGCGCGGGACAGTGCGTCCGAGCCCGATAGGTCGGCGACGGCCGTCGACGACGATTGCAGCACCCGCTGGGCCTGCCACAGATCCACGTCCATGGTCTCGGCGAGCATGGTACGAACCCGCTCGTGAGCCTCATCCCCGGTGAGTTGTTCACGACGCGGCGCTGACACCGTCAGCTCCGTCTCGGGGCGTTTGTGAAACCGCTTTCGGTACACGAATCGGTAATCTCCGGTGGAGATCTCGGCGGTGACCTCGGCACCGACATCGGCGTGGGTGGGCTTGACTTGCTTGACCTCTTTTTTCGTCGAGCGGTCCTTCGACTCCAGGAGCAGGTCCAGCGCCTCGAGCATCGAGGACTTTCCGATCTCGTTGGCGCCGCTGATGACGACGACACCGTGCTCGGGGAATTCGATGTCGCGGTGGGTGATTCCGCGGTAGTTGGTCAGAGTCAACCGGTGCAGCTTCATGCCGCGCTCCCGTCGGCCAGGCGCAACAATAGTGCCAAGGCCGCCCGCGCATCCTCGGCTTCCTCACCGCCAGTGCGCGCGGTGGCCACCAGCTCGTCGACTGCGGCAGCGGCGAATCCACCTATGCCCAGGTCGTCGAATTCGCCGTCGGCGGGCATCACCGCGATGTCGGTCTGTTTGTCCCACGGAACCAGAGCGGCGAACAACCGGGCGTAACGGTCCAAGCACGCGTCGAGCGCGGCCCGGTCAGTCACGGTCAACGACCCGGTCAGCCCCAACCGGATGACTGTGCGTTCCTTGTCGGGCATCAGATCGAGATTGATGCCCAGGTCGGCGATGTCACGGGCATCGTCGACCGAACGACGCAGTGAGACAAAGCGCCAGCGCCCGACACGAACGGACTCGACCTGAGCGGGGCGGCGCGGGTCGGACTCGTCAATGTCGACGACCAACACATGTCCGGGCTCCGGTTCGATGTCGTCGTAATTGGTCACCTCCGGGGAGCCCGAGTACCAGATCCGCCCGGTGGAACCGACGCTCATCCGGGAGTGCTTGTCGCCCAACGCGACATAGTGCACCGCGCCGCGCTCGATGGCGGCCTCCAGCGGGTCCAACCGGATCAGCGACGGCCTATCCTTGTCCGGCACCAGCATGTCGACGGCGCCGTGGCCGGCGAGTACGCGGGTCACCCCGTCGACCGGCAACCCGTCGAGCGCGTCGGCGACCAGGTCGCTGGTGGGCGCTTTGGAGTACCAGGGGGCCGCGACGAGTTGGAGCCCCGGACGGACTTCGTGCACACCCGGGCGGTCCAGCACGACGACGTTGCCGGGGCGCTCGGAGGTAAACAACGCAGACGAGTACACCGATGAGGCGTCGAGCGGGTCATGGTTACCGGGCAGCAGGTACACCGGCACCCCGATTCCGCGCATCGCCTCGAGGGACTTTCCGACCTCCTCGGGGGCGAGCTGGTTGTGTTCGAACACGTCGCCGGCAACGACGACGAACTCGGCGCCGGTCTCGACCGCGAGCGGGCCCAACCCTGCGACCGCGGCACGGCGAGCCGCGGAGTAGCGAGACTGTGCGTCGGGGCTGAGGAAGTGTCGGGTCATGCCCAATTGCCAGTCGGCAGTGTGCAGAAAGCGCATGTCTCGGCCGTCCTCCCCCGATTGTGGGTCAACCCGTTGATCCGGGCACTGCGAGTCTATGGTGGCGCTCCGACAAGTCCGGGGACGCCGACCGGCATGCCCTACCGTTGTTGACATGACCGACGGGTACCGCACGCTGCTGCTGCTTCGACACGCCAAGTCGGATTATCCGGCGGGGGTTGCCGATCACGACCGCCCCCTGGCCGAGCGCGGCGTGCGGCAGGCCGCCCTGATGGGCGACTGGATCAGGGCCAACGTGGCCAGCGTGGACGCTGTGCTGTGCTCGACGGCGACGCGGACCCGCCAGACGCTGGCCCGCACACAGATTGCCGCGCCGGTGCAGTACGTGGATCGCATCTACGACTCGACTCCGGGCACCGTCATCGAGGAGATCAACGGTGTCGCGCCGCGGTTCGGTGTGCCGGCGGGCCAGCCGCAGACCCTTCTGGTGGTCGGCCACGAGCCGGTGATGTCGGCGCTGGCGCTGGGGCTGGCCGACGAACAGAGCGGCCGGGGCGCCACCGCGCAGGTCATCCTGGAGAAATTCCCCACCTCGGCGGTGGCAGTCCTACGCACCGACCTGCCGTGGGAGAAGCTGGAGCTGGGCGGCGCGGAACTCGTCGACTTTCACATCGCGCGCTGAGCGCGCAATCAAACCGGGGCACGCTGAGCGCGCAATCAAACCGGGGCACGCTGAGCGTGCAATCGAACGGCAGCACGCTGAGCGTGCAATCCAATCCCGCGCGCTGAGCGCGTAATCAGGCGCGGGTGGCCAGGGTTAGTTCCATGAGCTCGATCGCCATCCCGCAGGCATCGATCCCGGGCGTCTGCGGGTTGACCCACCAGCCCACCACGCCGGCCGCGTCACTGGCCACCCCGCAGGCACCGTTGGGGTCATCGGGCCGCATCACGATCGACTGGATCCCGGCGATGGACCGGTTCTCAATGTCGTAGTTCAGTTCCTGCGCGATCTGGCGTTCGTGATCGAGGCTGCCTAGCTCGAACCAGAACCGGGTGATGTCAACCAGCCCGGCCGGGTTGGCGGCCTGCCAACGACACACCGCACCGACAAACGTGCTCTGAATGTCGAGAGGGTCGGCACCCACGGTCTCGGCGAGGATGTCCTCGGTGAGTACCTCGCATTCCTTAAGCAGGTTCGGGTACTGACGCTGGGAGTCGTTGTTGCGGGGCACGCTGCCGGAGCCGGATCGGGCTGCGGTGCCCTCGACGGTCTGGGTGCAGCCGGTCAGCAGCAGAAGCCCGGACAGCGCCGCCACCGCGCCGCGGGCCACTCGACGCGCCCTCATCGGGAGTTCACGATCGACTGGCGGGTCAGTTCGGTGGCGACGTCGCACGCATCGGGGAACGGTTGCTGCGCGAAACTGATCGACCACTCGATGAAGTCGTCGCCGAACTGGACGCCGACCTCGCAGAGATTGACACCCATCGTCGGGTCCTCGTTGATGCCCATAAAGCCTTCATGACCTTCGATGGTGATGTCTTCGACGCTGGTCCGGGACAGTTCCATGGTCTTGCGTTCGCGGCCGATCGGGCTGCCGCGGAACCATGTGAACGAAAAATGCGGACCGAGGATGCTGCCACCGGCCAGCCACTGACAACCCACCGAGGTCTTCGCGGTGTTGACCAGCCCGGCCACCTGTGTCTGCTCGGTCATTTCCTCATCGCTGACGCCGCCGCACTCTGGGAAGAACGGACCGTGCGTGATGTTCTGCTCCGGGGCTTCGCTCGTCGGCACCTCGGGTGATGAAGATCCCGAATCCGAGCACGCGGCCAGCACGGGAATCATGGCCACAGCAACGACGGCCAGTCGCTGCCCGTAGCGGCGATATCGGTGGTAGCTGCGGGTCACGCCATGCACTGTAGCGGCAGCCTTAAACCTCAACCACCGACATGCCGACTGACCAGCCGATTTATGCAGCTCTCAGGCACGCCAGCCAAACACATTGGCTGACGGGCCGGTGTGCGACAGTATCCAGATGCTCTGGTCGCTGCTGCGACGCCACGTGCGACCGTATCGCGGGCTACTTGCGTCGGTTGCGGTGCTGCAGGTGATCAGCACGCTGGCGACGTTGTACCTGCCGACCGTCAACGCCGCGATCATCGACGACGGGGTCGCGCAAGGCGATTTGCACCGCATCGTCGAACTGGGCGCGGTGATGTTGGCGGTGACCGCGTTGCAGGTGGTCTGCGCCATCGGAGCGGTCTTCTTCGGGTCCCGTGCGGCGATGGGAGTGGGACGCGATCTACGATCTGCGGTCTTCGTCCACGTCACCGGTTTCTCGGCCGAAGAAGCGGCGCGGTTCGGCGCGCCGTCGCTATTGACTCGGACGACCAACGACGTCCAACAGATCCAGTTGTTGGTCCAACTGACCGCCACGATGCTGATTACCGCTCCGATAATGGGGGTTGGCGGCATCGCGATGGCCATCCACCAGAATGCCGGGCTGTCCTGGTTGTTGGTGGTCAGCGTGCCGCTGCTGGCCGTCGCCAATTATTTGATCGTCTCGCACCTGCTGCCCATCTTCCGGCGATTGCAGCGCCAGATCGACGGGATCAACCGGGTGATGCGTGAGCAGCTGACCGGATTGCGGGTGGTGCGGGCGTTCGCACGGGAACCGTTCGAGCGGAGCCGCTTCGCTGAGGCAAACCACGCCCTGGCCGGCACGGCCCTTGAGGCGGGCCGCTGGCAGGCGTTGATGCTGCCGACGACCACACTGGTGATCAACGTGTCGAGCGTGGCGCTGATCTGGTTCGGCGGCCTGCGCATCGACGCCGGCGAGATGCAGGTGGGTTCGTTGATCGCGTTCCTGGCCTATTTCATGCAGATCCTGATGGCGGTGCTGATGGCCACGTTCATCCTGGTGATCATCCCGCGCGCGTCGGTGTGTGCGGAACGGATCACCGAGGTGCTCGACACCCGTCCGGCGATCACCAGCCCGGTCGAGCCGGTGACGTTGCCGGCGATCGCCGGTGAGATCGTCGTCGACGACGCCACATTCCGTTATGCGGGCGCCGACCGCCCGGTGCTGCGCGGGGTTTCGCTGACGGCGCGGCCCGGTACGACCACTGCGGTCATCGGGTCGACCGGTTCGGGCAAATCCACGCTGATCTCGTTGATCTGTCGGCTCTACGATGTGACCGCGGGTGCGGTCTGCGTCGACGGTGTGGACGTGCGTGATATGGATACCGAACAGTTGTGGGCGGCGATCGGGCTGGTGCCGCAGCGCGGCTACCTGTTCGCCGGCACGGTGGCCGACAATCTACGGTTTGGCAAGGGCGACTGCACCGAGGACCAGATGTGGGCGGCGTTGCGCGTGGCCGCCGCCGACGATTTCGTCGGCGCTCATCCCGATCGCCTTCAGATGCGGATCGCCCAGGGTGGCATGAACCTCTCCGGTGGGCAGCGGCAGCGACTGGCGATCGCTCGCGCGGTGATCCGCCGGCCCGCGATCTACCTGTTCGACGACGCGTTCTCGGCACTCGATGTGCACACTGACGCCCGGGTTCGGTCGGCGCTGGCCGACGTCTCCGCAGAGGCCACGGTAATCCTTGTTTCTCAACGGATTTCAACGGTCGCTGCAGCCGATCAGATCCTCGTCGTGGACAACGGGGCGGTGGTGGGCGTGGGAACCCACGATCGGTTGCTGGATACGTGCGCGCCCTACCGGGAGCTGGCGGATTCCCAATCGGTGTCGGCGGGTGAGCCGTGACCGGACCGATGGCGCGCCCCATGCGCGGGAACGAACCTCCGCAGGTCCGATCGCGCGACTTCGCCGGTACCGCGGTACGGCTGCTCAAGCGTCTGACCCCGCAACGCGGGCTCACGATCGCGGTGATGCTGCTCGGAGTGGGCGGCGTGGCAATCGGGGTGCTCGGTCCACGAATCCTCGGACACGCCACCGACCTGCTGTTCAACGGGGTGATCGGCCGTCAGCTGCCGGCGGGGACGACCAAGGAGCAGGCCATCGACGCAGCGCGGGCTCGCGGCGACGACACGTTTGCCGATCTGCTCTCGGGGACGAACGTCATTCCGGGTCAGGGCGTCGACTTTGCGGACGTGGCTCGCACGCTGGCGCTGGCATTGGGCCTCTATGTAGTTGCTGCCCTGATGGTTTGGCTGCAGGCCAGGTTGTTGAACGTCGTCGTGCAACGCACCGTCGCCACTCTGCGCGCCGATGCGGAAGACAAGCTGCACCGACTGCCGCTGCGCTACTTCGACTCGCGGCAGCGCGGTGAGGTGCTCAGCCGGGTGACCAACGACGTCGACAACGTGCAGCAGTCGCTGTCGATGTCGATCACCCAACTGTTAACGTCGATTCTGACGGTGTTCGGCGTATTGGCGATGATGTTGACCATCTCACCGCTGCTGACGTTGCTGACGGTGGTGACGGTGCCGTTGTCGCTGTGGGCGACGCGTGAGATCGCGCGGAGGTCGCGCAAGCGGTTCGTCGACCAGTGGACGAACACCGGCAAACTCAACGCCCACATCGAAGAAACCTACAGCGGGTTCACCGTGGTCAAGACCTACGGGCACCGGGAAAGCGCCATAGACGATTTCGACAGGCTCAACGACGACGTCTACCGCGCCAGCTTCGGGGCGCAGTTCCTTTCCGGGCTGGTCTCGCCGGCGACGGTGTTCGTCGGCAACCTGAGTTACGTAGCTGTCGCCGTTGTCGGCGGGGTGCAGGTTGCCACCGGTCAAATCACCCTCGGCGGTATTCAGGCCTTCATCCAGTATGTCCGACAGTTCAACCAGCCGTTGACCCAGATCGCGGGCATGTACAACACCATGCAGTCCGGCGTGGCCAGTGCCGAAAGGGTTTTCGACCTGCTCGACGCCGAGGAGGAACCGGCCGATCCGCGCCAGGTGCTGCCCGGGGTCGCGGTGCAGCCCCGCGGGCGCGTCGAGTTCGACCATGTGTCGTTCGGCTACCTGCCCGGCACGCCGGTCATCGAGGATCTGTCCTTGGTGGCCGAACCGGGGTCCACGGTGGCCATCGTGGGGCCAACGGGAGCGGGAAAGACCACGCTGGTGAACCTGCTGATGCGGTTTTACGACGTCGACGCGGGCCGCATTCTGGTCGACGGTGTCGACATCACGTCGGTGAGCCGGGGCTCGTTGCGCTCTCAGATCGGGATGGTGCTGCAGGATGCCTGGCTGTTCGCCGGCACGGTGTACGACAACATTGCCTACGGCCGTCCCGACGCCCCGCAGAACCAGGTCCTGGACGCGGCGAAGGCGGCCTATGTGGACCGGTTCGTGCACACCCTTCCCGACGGCTATGACACACGGGTCAGTGACGGCGGGGCGAATATCAGCGTCGGAGAGCGCCAACTCATCACCATCGCCAGGGCGGTGCTGGCCCAGCCTCAGTTGCTGATCCTCGACGAGGCCACCAGTTCGGTGGACACCCGCACCGAGGTGCTGATCCAGCACGCGATGGCTCAGCTACGCAGGGATCGAACCAGTTTCATTATCGCGCATCGGCTGTCCACGATCCGCGACGCGGACACCATCTTGGTGATGGAGGAGGGCCGGATCGTGGAACGCGGCAACCACGCCGAGTTGCTGGCACGGCGTGGGGAATATTGGGCGATGACACAGCGGTGAACCGCTAAGTCAATCCAGCGGTGAACCGCTAAACCAATCCAGCGGTGAACCGCTCGACAAGTCCGGCGGTGAACCGCTAAACAGGCCGCGCGGTGAAACACGGGACAAGCGGTCTGCTCATTCGCAATCCTCGGACGCCCACCCCGCGGGTCGGGCACGATGGCGCCATGGCCCGCACGGTGCATACCTTCTGCAGGTACTGCCTGGCCTCGTGTGGGGTCGAGGTGACGGTGGATGATGGCCGGGTCGTCAAGATCTCGCCCGACAAGCAGAACCCGCACAGCTGGCAGGATTTCTGCGCCAAGGGCCGTACCGCCAACCGGGTGGTCGAGCATCCCCGTCGCATCGTGGCACCGATGAAGCGGGTCGACGACCACTACGTCGAGACCAGCTGGGACGAGGCGATCGGCGATATCGCCTCCCGACTCAACACCATCATCGATGCCGGCGGTCCGGACGCGGTGGCGGCCTACTACGGCAACCCGGCCGGCTACTCGTCGTCGAACCTGATGCTGATGAACGGCTGGCTCGACGCGGTCGGCACCCACAATCGCTATGCGGTCGGCTCCGTCGACCAGAACGCCCTGCACGTCGTCGCCGAAATGATGTACGGCTCAGCGCTGATGGTTCCGGTCTCCGATGTCGACAATTGCGACTACTTCCTGATTGTGGGGGCCAACCCTGCGGTGAGCGCGTGGAATTGGCTGGAGTCGGTGCCCGGCGGGTGGCGACGGATGCTGGCGCGCCAACAGCAGGGCGCTACGGTCGTCGTGGTCGATCCGCTGCGCACCGAGACCGCCGAACGCGCCGACGTGCATCTCGCGGTGCGCCCGGGGCAGGACTGGGCGCTGCTGCTGGCGATGGTGAAGACCATCCTCGAGGAGGGGCTGCAGCACCGCCGCGACTGCGCCGACATGACCGTCGGTCTCGACGAGCTGCGCTCCATGGTGGCCGACGCCGACATCGCCGACCTTGCTCGCCGTTGCGATGTGCCGACCACCACGATCGTCTCTGTGGCAAGGAATTTCGCTGCCGCTGAGCGCGCAATGGTGGTGACCCGAACCGGGGTGTCGCTGCATGTGACCGGCACGGTGGCCGAGTGGTTGGGTCAGGTGCTCAACGTCATCACCGGACGGATGGACCGCCCGGGTGGTCGGCGGTTCGAGCCTGGCTACGTCGACGCGTTGCGCCTGGCCGACCTGGCGAAGACGACGCCACATCAGAGCAGGCTGCTCGGGCGCGACATGGTGGCTGGTGCGCACGCGCTCAGTGAGCTACCCGATGAGATCACCACGCCCGGGCGGGGCCAAATCCGCGCTGTGCTGATCAACAGCGGCAACCCGGTGATTTCGGGCCCCGATGGCGCCAAACTGGACCGCGCGCTGAGCACCTTGGATCTGTTGGTGGCCATCGACTTCGTCCAACGTGAAAGCCACCGCCACGCCCACTGGTTGCTGCCGGCGGTGCACTGGCTGGAGCGCGACGACCTGCTCGCGTTAACAAGCAACCTGCACGACGAACCCTACGTGCATTACGGGGTACGAGCCGTGGATCCCCCTCCGTTGGCCCGCGAGGAGTGGCGTATATTCACCGATCTGGCGCTGGCGATGAACCGGCCGTTGTTCGGGGTGCGCGGCGTCAACGGGTTCGTCACAGCGACGCGGCGGCTGGCACAGCTCACCGGGAGACCGCGGCTGGAGTTCGGACCGTATTGGATTCACCGGCTCTTGGTGGCCACGAGCCGGAAGGTCAACGGCCGCAAACTCAGATGGCGTGACGTTCTGGCCCATCCGCATGGCTGGGTGCTGGGCCCGCGCGAGTTCGGGCGGTTCCGGGGCGCGCTGCGCACAGCGGACAAGAAAGTGCACGTCGCACCGCCACAGTTGGTGGCGCGGGCCCGCGAATTGCTGGCCGGGCCGCCACCCTCACCTCCGGCCGGCTATCCGTTGCAGCTGGCCAACCGTCGTCGACGGCACTCGATGAACTCGTGGATCAATGAGCTTCCCGGACTGCACCCCGGCGGGAAGGGCACCGATGTGATCATCCATCCCGACGATGCGCAGCGCTTGGGGATCACCGACGGTGACCTGGTACAGGTGTCGTCGCCAGTGGGGCGCATCGAGTTGACCGCGACGGTGGACTCGCAGCCGCGCCCGGGGGTTGTGATCATCGACCATGGCTGGGGGTCAAGGGTTTTCGATCCGACTGGTGACGCTGAGCCGATTTCCTACGGCGTCAATCGCAACCTGCTCGTTGACGGGGATTCCGTGGATCCGCTGTCCCAGACCGCCGCACTGAACTCGTCGTATGTGTCGGTGCGGCCAGTGAAATAGACCGAAGCCACCTGGTGTGCCAGGACACCGGAAGTTGGACCGGCCGTGTTCACCGCTCGTCACCCCCGCTTGATCACCAGGGCCGCGCCACCGCCGAGCACGCCCGCGACAGCCAGCAACAGCGCCCATCCCCCACCGAACAACCACCACACGGCCCCTAGCACGACCAAAACGGGTGAGAGCGCGAAGAGCACCATCATCGGATGCTGCTTGATGACCGCGAGCGCACCTTGAGCACGCTGCCGGTCGATTTCTTTTGCCATTCCTCAAGGATGCCTTCGCCGACCCGCCACGGCATAGGCTGAACCGGAACAGATTCTTCAGGAGGCGCGGTGACAGGACCCGGACAGGGCAGTTGGCAACCCGACCCCGAGGGCCGGTTCGAATACCGGTGGTTCGACGGTCAGCATTGGTCCGACCAGGTGTCCCATCAGGGGCAGATCTATCAGGCGCCGCTGGGCGCGGCACCCCAACAGCCGGCGGCTCACCAGCCGGCGGCTCCGCAACCGTCCCCACCGCAGCAGCAGCCTGCGGTCCACGCGCCGCCGCAACCGTCGCCGCACGGCACCGGGCAGGCCCAGCCTGCGGCCGTGACCGGTGATGGCTTCGCCGGCATCACCGGCGACCTGGTGGACGGACGGTTCAGCGAAAAGGAAGCCAAGGCGATCGCCAACCAGAACGCGAAGATGCTGCGGGTCCGGCTGGGCGAACCCTTCATGGCGCGACAGGGGTCGATGGTCGCCTATCAAGGCAATGTGGAATTCGCCTTCGAAAGCGGTGGCGCATCGAAGTTCCTCAAGAAGGCCCTGACCGGTGAGGGTCTACCTCTGATGCGGTGTGCCGGGCAGGGCGACGTGTTCCTCGCCGAGTTCGGCTACGACGTCCACCTGCTCAATCTGGCCAGCTCAGGGCTGTCGATCAGCGGTAAGAACGTGTTGGCCTTCTCGTCGGGCCTGGACTGGAACATCGAACGTGTGAAGGGCGCCAGCATCGCCACCGGCGGACTGTTCAACACCACACTTCGCGGGACCGGATGGGTGGCCATCACCACCGATGGTCCGCCGGTGGTGCTCAACACCGCCGAGGCCCCGACCTATGCCGACACCAATGCCGTGGTGGCGTGGTCGGCGAACCTGCAGACCCAGCTGAAGACGAGTTTCAAGGCCGGTGCTCTGATCGGCCGCGGGTCCGGGGAGGCACTGCAGGTGGGGTTCCACGGAAGCGGCTTCGTGATCGTTCAGCCCTCCGAGGGCTTCTCGGTTACCGCGGCGCAGTAGTCACAGCTCCAGCAGGACCGTGACCGGGCCGTCGTTGACGAGCTCGACCTGCATATCGGCGCCGAAGACGCCGGTCTGTACGTCGGCGCCCAGCGCCACCAGCGCCTCGGCGAAGGAGTCGACCAGCGGCTCGGCGATCGCGCCGGGCGCCGCGGCGTTCCAGGTGGGGCGCCGCCCCTTGGCGGTGTTGGCGTACAGCGTGAATTGGCTGACCACCAGGATCGGTGCATCGGTGTCGCTCGCCGATTTCTGGTCGTCGAGAATCCTGAGCTGCCAGAGTTTTTCGGCGAGCCGCTGCGCTTTTGCCGCGTCGTCGGTGTGAGTAACCCCGACCAGTGCGAGCAGGCCCTGACCGTCTGGACGGATCTCACCGACGACCTCACCGGAGACCGTCACACGGGCCGAGGTGACCCGCTGTACGAGGATGCGCATGCCGTGATGCTGCCACGGCGTGTCAGCAGCTTTTCGGCGGCGCGGGGTGGCCGAACGAAGATCACCGCGAGGTACCCTAGGGGGGTATGGTAGGTATTGCCTAGGCAAGGACGCATACGGAAAGGACCACCATGAGCACGACCACCATCACCGTCACCGGCATGAGCTGCGATCACTGCGCATCGTCTGTGCGCAGTGAGCTCACCAATATTCCGGGCGTCACCAACGTCGACGTCGACCTCTCCGACGGTACGGTCACGATCGGCAGTGACGCACCCGTCGAGACCGCGAGCATCCTCGCCGCAGTTGAGGAAGCCGGCTATGAAGTCGCGAACTGAGAGTCCCGGTGAACACCTTGAACACCGTTGAACTGTCCATCGACGGCATGACGTGCGCGTCCTGCGCGTCCCGTATCGAAAAGAAGCTGAACAGGATCGACGGCGTCAGTGCGACGGTCAACTTCGCCACGGAGAAGGCCCGCGTGGAGTTCGGCGAGGGCATCAGCGCCGACCAGCTCGTGTCCACCGTGGAGGCGGCCGGCTACCGGGCGGCGTTGCCGAAGCGTGACGGCGACCGCAGCGGCAGCGCCGACAGCCACGGCGGCAAGGACGACGACGGGAGGATGGACCCGGCCGAGGCACTACGGCGTCGGCTGCTGATCTGTGTCGCCCTGTCAGTCCCGGTCATCGCCATGGCGATGGTCCCGGCTCTGCAATTCACCAACTGGCAGTGGTTGTCGCTGACACTGGCGGCACCGGTGGTGGTGTGGGGCGCATGGCCATTCCACGTGGCGGCCTGGACCAACCTACGGCATCGGGCCGTGACGATGGACACGCTGATTTCGATCGGCACGCTCGCCGCGTTCAGCTGGTCGATCTATGCCCTGTTCTGGGGCACCGCCGGTATGCCCGGCATGACACACGCATTCGAGCTGACCATTGCCCGCAGCGACGGCAGCGGCAACATCTATCTCGAAGTCGCCGCTGGTGTGACGACGTTCATCCTGGCCGGGCGCTACTTCGAGGCCCGCGCCAAACGCCGCGCCGGCGATGCGCTGCGCGCGCTGTTGGAGATGGGCGCCAAGACGGTCTCGGTGCGCCGAGCCGACGGGGAACATCGCATCGCGATCGAACAGCTGCGCGCCGGGGACGAGTTCGTGGTGCGGCCCGGTGAGAAAGTCGCCGCCGACGGTGTGGTGATCGAGGGAAGCTCCACGGTGGACACGTCGATGCTCACCGGCGAGTCGGTGCCGGTGGAGATCGCTGTCGATGACCGGGTGGTGGGTGCCACCGTCAACGTCGACGGGATCCTGGTGATACGCGCCGACCGCGTCGGATCCGATACGCAGCTGGCTCAGATGGCGCAGCTGGTCGAACAGGCGCAGAGCGGCAAGGCACCCGCGCAGCGGCTCGCCGACCGCATCTCGGGGATCTTCGTGCCCGTTGTCATCGGTTTGGCGTTGGCCACCCTGGCGTTCTGGATCGCATCGGGCGCCGCTGTCGCAACGGCGTTCACCGCGGCGGTCGCGGTGTTGATCATCGCTTGCCCATGCGCGCTCGGGCTGGCCACACCGACGGCGCTGATGGTCGGCACCGGCCGCGGCGCACAGCTGGGCATCGTGATCAAAGGCCCCGAAATCCTCGAGTCGACCCGACGGGTGGACACCGTGGTCGTCGACAAGACCGGGACCGTGACGACGGGCACGATGACCTTGGTCGACGCGATGGCCGTCGATGGCGAGCAGGCCGATGAAGTTCTGCGCGTCGGAGCGGCCCTGGAGAGCTCCTCGGAGCATCCGATAGCCCAGGCGATCACCACCGGAGCGCGGGACAAATTCGGCGAGCTACCGGCCACCCAGTCGTTCGCCAACCTGCGCGGCATGGGCGTCGAAGGCGTCATCGACGGCCGCGCAGTGCTGGTCGGCCGGCTACGCCTGCTCACCGAACGCGCCTACGACATTCCCGGCGAGCTTTCCGAGGCCGCACAACGGGCCGAAAGTGAGGGCAGAACGGTCGTCGCTGTGGGCTGGGACGGGCATGCCCGCGGCCTGCTGATGGTGGCCGACGCCGTGAAACCGACATCGGCCGAGGCTGTTTCGCTGCTGAAGCAACTGGGGCTGACTCCGATCATGGTGACCGGCGATAACGAAGCCGTAGCCCGGACCGTAGCCAGTCAGGTGGGAATCGAGCAGGTCGTGGCCGGCGTGCTGCCCCAGGACAAGGTGGACACCGTCACCCGCCTGCAGCGCGAAGGCCGGGTCGTCGCGATGGTCGGCGACGGGGTCAACGACGCCGCCGCGCTGGCCCAGGCCGACCTGGGACTGTCGATGGGCAGCGGAACCGATGTCGCGATCGAGGCCAGCGATCTGACACTCGTGCGCAACGACCTTCGCGCCGTACCCGACGCGATCCGGTTGTCTCGCAAGACGTTGAGCACGATCAAGGGCAACCTGTTCTGGGCGTTCGCCTACAACGTCGCGGCACTGCCGCTGGCCGCAGCCGGTTTGCTGAACCCCATGATCGCCGGCGCGGCAATGGCGTTCAGCTCGGTGTTTGTGGTCAGTAACAGCCTGCGGTTGCGCACGTTCACCCCGGCACGCTGAGCCACCGGTTGGCTGCCGCGACGGTGCGACGATCTACCGCCGCGGCAGCCACCGACAGGCCCTCGGCCCCCCGCTAGCCCTCGGCGCTCAGCGCGCTCAGGCACTGCCGGGTCGCCCCGATGGCCTGTTGCTGTGCATCGAGGCGCGCGGCCACAGCATCCAGTTCGGCTCGCAGATCCGGGCACATCTCCAAGACCACACCATCGTCGCTGCCATGGTCGCCAGCGCGCGCGCAGTCAAGGTAGCGGCGAATGGTGTCGGTCCCCAGACCGGCAGCGATCATGGTCTTGATCTGCAGCACACGGGTGATATCGGGGTCCGAATACACCCGGTGGCCGTTGGGGTCACGCCGCGGGACCAGCACACCGCGATCCTCATAGTGGCGCAGCGCCCTCGCCGAGACGCCCGTTCGCGCTGCAAGCTCGCCGATATGCAATCGTCCCTCCTGCGACTTGACCTTCTCACTGGCGTGAACCCTTAACGTCCAGCGCTATGACCTTCAAAGCAACCGGACGGCGGGCTTCAATCTTCCACGGCTATCGCGCGACACCAGATGACCACTGGTTCCGGTGGCTGGCCGATCAACTCGACCACAGCGGCCTGCCCACGTCGGTCCCGGCATTGCCCGATCCGGAGTCCCCGGATCCGGATCGTTGGATCGCGGTGGTCGAAGCGGTCGTCGGCACCCCGGACAGCGAATCGGTCGTCGTCGCTCACAGCCTCGGATGCCTAACGGTGCTGCGGCACCTGGCCTTGTTGACTGGGCCGTGGCGCCTGGGCCACCTTGTGCTCGTCTCCGGTTTCGTCGACACCCTTCCCGCACTCCCGGTTCTCGACTCGTACATCGGCGACGGCGTCGACCTGGCCGGGGTGAGCGAGCACCTCGCCCGCCTCACGATCATCCGATCGGATTCCGACCCGTACGTCCCGATCGGCCACACCGACCGGTTGGCTGCTCTTCTGGGAACGACTGCCCGGATCGTCCCGGGATCTGGGCACTTCATGGCCTCGGACGGCGTGACATCGTTGCCGCAGGTGCTGCACGCAATCACCTGCTAGCCGGCCGCCTCAACGGCTCGACAACCCGGCGTAGTGCGCAGTGCTATAGAAATGAACCATGATGTCGCCGGCTGTCCAGAGCTTTCCACCGCTGGTGACGCCGGGTGCGCGGATACTGATCCTGGGCAATATGCCCGGGGTCGTATCCTTGCAGGCTGCGCAGTATTACGCACACCCACGAAATGCGTTCTGGCCGATCGTCGGCGAGCTGTTCGATTTCGACGCGACAGCACCCTATGACGACCGGGTGGCCGCGCTGACCGCCGCCGGGGTAGCCGTATGGGACGTGCTGCAATCCTGTCGCAGAGTAGGCAGTCTGGACGCCTCCGTTGAGCCAGAAAGCATGGTGGCCAACGATTTCAGCGGATTTTTCGCAGCGTATCCGACCATCGCGCACGTCTGCTTCAACGGCGCGGCCGCGGAAAGGAACTACCGAAGACTCGTCCCGGCAACCCACTCGCCGCGCTACTCGAAGCTGCCCTCAACCAGCCCTGCGTACACCATGGCGTTCAACTCCAAGCTCGCGGCATGGCGCGCGGCGCTCGCGCCCTAGCGCCTGGGCATCGGTGTGGGCCGCCAAGCCTCACAGACCCTTGCCTGGGCGCGCCTCACAGACCCTTTCCACCCGCGCCGGTTCACCGCGAGCACCGCCGGCACGACTAACGTGGCGACATGTCTTGCGTGTTCTGCGCCATCGTCGCCGGCCAAGCCCCGGCCGTCCGGGTTTACGAGGACGACGATCACCTCGCCATCCTCGATATTCGACCGTTCACCCGGGGACACACGTTGGTCTTGCCGAAACGCCACACCGTCGACCTGACCGACACCCCGCCGGAGACCGTGACGCAGATGGCGGCCCTCGGGCAGCGCATCGCCAGGGCGGCCCGGGCATCGGGCTTGCACGCCGACGGCGCCAACATCGCCATCAACGACGGCAAAGCCGCGTTTCAGAGCGTGTTTCACATCCATTTGCACGTAGTTCCACGCCGGACCGGCGACAAACTGTCGTTCGCCAAGGGCATGGTATTGCGCCGCGACCCCGACCGCGAGGAAAGCGGGCGACTACTTCGCGAGGCACTGGCGCGAATCGACATGGGCGAGAAGGATTGAGCCATGGACATTGCACGCTGGCTCAAACGAAACGTCGGCGTCCGACTACTGAAGGTGCATGACACCGTCTACAAGCGGACCAATGGGCTTATCGGCCAACATATTCCACTTCCGGGAGTGCCGGCCAGCCTGCTGCTGCACACCGTGGGGGCCAAGACCGGCAAGCAGCGCACCACCACACTGTCCTACTTCCGGGACGGCGACGACTATCTGGTCGTCGCATCCAAGGGTGGTGACCCGAGAGCCCCGGGCTGGTACCACAACCTCAAGGCCAACCCGGACATCGACGTCAATATCGGCGCCAAAAGGCTTGCCGTCACGGCGGCGCCGGTGCTACCCGAAGACCCCGACTACGCGCGGATGTGGACCATGGTCAACGACCAGAATTCGCAACGCTACAACAGCTACCAGAAGCGCACATCGCGCCCGATTCCCATCGTTCGGCTGACCCCGAAGGCCTAGAACAGCTCCTTGGCCAGCAATTCCAGCGTCATATCGCGCGCCGGCGATGTGGCCGGGTCGGTTCCACGGTAGGCGCCCGCGACCGGGTGGATCATCACCTCGTCGACACCGAAGTGCTCGGCCAGTGCGCGCAGTTGGTCCGCAGCCTGCGCCGGCGAGCCGACGACGGATTGCTGCCGGCTCGACTCGATCACCGACAGCTCACGCGGACTGAGCTGCTGGCCCTCGGCGTCCTCGACCAGTTCGAGCGCGCGCATCGGCTGCCCGGTCCGCAGCCGGGCGATCATATGCAGGTTCGGCAGGAGCAGCCGTTCGGCCTCCGCGCCGGTATCCGCGACCACCGCGTTGACCGTCAGGAATGTCAGGGGTTGTGCGAGAAGGTCGCTGGGCCGGAATTCGTCCCGGTAGATCTGCAGCGCCTCCTCGGTGCCCTGACCGGCAAAGTGGTGAGCGAAGACATAGGGCAGCCCCTTGGCTGCGGCCAGGTGCGCCGAGTACATCGACGAGCCCAGTAGCCACAGCGGCGGCTCGGTGGTCGCCGCCGGGGTGGCCTTGAGGATGTAATTGTCCCGCATCAAGTCGCGCGGTAACGGGACCCGGACTCCGTTTCTACTCATCAACGCCGCCACGTCGTCGAGGTAGGACGGGAAGGCTTCGATGTCGCGATCGTCGCGGCCTGCCGCACCACGTAGCGCCATCGACGTGACCGGATCCGAGCCCGGCGCGCGACCGATGCCCAGGTCGATACGACCGGGATGGGCGGCCTCCAACAGCGCGAACTGCTCCGCGACGGCCAGTGGCGCGTGGTTGGGCAGCATCACCCCACCCGAACCGAACCGTATCGCCGACGTCTGGGCCGCCAAGTGCGCGATCAGAACCGGCGGGCTCGTCGCAGCGACCGAGGGCATGTTGTGGTGCTCGGCCACCCAGTAGCGGGTGTAGCCCAGGCGGTCAGCGGTCTGCGCCAGGTGCGTCGTGGCGGCTAACGCATCCGAGGTGCTCTGGTCGACACGGACGGGGACGAGATCGAGTACGGATAGGCGCATCTCTGGTTCAACGCTGAACCCGACCGCCCCTGTTCCCGCGGGTCCGGCGCCCAATGCGACCGTGGGTGTCGCTAAACATGCCCGATCCGCACGGCGGTGGCGAAAACGTCGTCCATCATCTCGGGAGTGAGCCGGCCGGTGAAGGTGTTCTGCTGGCTGGGGTGAAAGCAGCCCAGCAGCGCGACCTCACGCCCGCCAAGCGACGACATCGCCAGCGCGCCGTGGCCGAACCGCGGCGCGGGAGTCGGCACCGAGGCGCCCGCCCGACGCAACATCGCCAACGCGGACTGCCACGCGAACCCACCGAGCGCGACAATCACCCGCACCGCACGCCCGGTCAGCCGCCACTCGGCGTCGAGCCACGCGGCGCAGGTCACCCGTTCGCCGGTCTCGGGGGCATTGCCCGGCGGTGCGCACCGCACAGCCGCAACCACCCGCGCACCGTCGAGCGCCAGCCCGTCGGCACTGTCGGTGCAGGAGGACTGATTGGCCAGGCCGCTGCGGTGCAGCGAGCCAAACAGGAAATCACCGGAGCGGTCGCCAGTGAACACCCGTCCGGTGCGGTTGGCGCCGTGGGCGGCCGGCGCGAGTCCGAGCACCCACACCGCCGGACGCGCCGAACCGAATCCGGGCGCGGGCCTGCCCCAGTACGGTTGATCGACATAGGCCTTACGTTTGACGACCGCGACCTCCTCACGCCAGGCCAGCAGCCGCGGGCAGGCGCGACATACCGACACCCGGGCGTCGAGCTGGGCGACGGTCTTAGCGCTTGCCGCCAGCGCCGACACTTCGTCGGGGCCGGACGCCACCGCGGTACGTGCGGTGGCCGGGTCGCCGGGCCAACCCGAGCCCGGCCGCACCGGCGACAAGAACAGCTGCGCGGTACGCGGGTGCCGAAGGCCACCGGCCGCGTCGGCGGAGTCACCAGGTGAGGGACGCATCATTTGTTACCAAGAAGCACCGTTCATCGTTATCACGAAACGCCGCTTCCCTCGACCGCGTGCCGAAGATGCTGTCGCACCATTGATCTCCAGGCATTTGGTTGCGCGGCTGCTGCCTCGCACTCGGCTGGCTGATTGGGGAACACCATGCGACTGTCCACTGCTGCCATTGTGGGTGCCTGCCTTCTGCTCGCCGGATGCGGCAGCACGGTGAGCAACGCCGAATCCGCGACACCGACCCGCACGCTGATTCCGCGCCCACTGGTCGAACGTGAACTCGGCGCACTGCTGCTCGAGCCCGAAGAGGTTGCCGCGGTGATGGGGTCACCGGCGATGACCGTGACCGAAACCCAGACGTCGATGTCGGACCACAGCGCCATCATGGCGCCGCCGGAATGCCTCGCCGTCGACGGGGCCGCCGAACAGCAGGTCTATGCCGACAGCGGTTTCCGGGCCGAGCACGATCAGAGCCTCAACGACGGAGATGACTTCACCCACTACGCCAAGCAGGCCGTGGTGCTGTTTCCGTATATGGAAAAGGCCGGCGAATTCTTCGACGCCTCGGTGCAGCAGTGGCCGGCCTGCCACGAGTACACCCACACCCAGAGCGGGTCGCAGTGGTCGGTCACCGAGCTCACCAGCACCGAGGACACGCTGACTGCAACCGCCGTACACCGCGACGCAGCAGCCCCCGGCTGGGCATGCGGACGGGCCCTGATGCACAAAAACAACGTCATCATCGACGTCAACACGTGCAGCGCGAATCCGGGCGACTCGGCGCGCCGCCTGGCCGACCAGATCGCGGTCAACGTCGCCACGGCCTGGTAGCGCAACCACCGGGTTGACCGTCCGGTAGTCGACGAATAATCCATCGCCGAAACCACCCGTGCGCTGCTAGATTCCCGGCGATATCCCATGAAGCCGAAATGTGCGCCGTTGAGCAAGTTTGGCCCGCTGTCGCTGATCCTGTTCGCCGCGCTGATGGCCGGCACCGGCAACGGCATCTCCATCGTGGTGTTTCCGTGGCTGGTGCTGCAACGCACCGGCTCCGCACTCGATGCGTCGATCGTCGCAATGGCCGGAACCCTGCCGCTGCTGGCCGCGACGCTGATCGCCGGCGCGGCGGTGGACTATCTCGGGCGCCGACGGGTGTCGATGATCTCCGATGCGCTCTCGGCACTGTCGGTGGCCGCCGTGCCGGTGCTCGCGCTGACGTTCGGCGCCGACGCCGTCAACGTCGCAGTGTTGGCTGGCTTGGCGGCGTTGGGTGCATTGTTCGACCCGGCGGGGATGACTGCCCGCGAGACGATGCTCCCCGAGGCTGCTGCTCGCGCCGGTTGGTCCCTAGACCACGCCAACAGCTTTTTCGAGGCGGTCTTCAATCTGGCCTATATCGTCGGGCCCGGTATCGGGGGTCTGCTGATCGCCACCCTGGGCGGTGTCAACACGATGTGGGTGACGGCGGCGACGTTCGTGGCCTCGATCGCCGCGATTTCGCTGCTGCAACTGGAGGGTGCGGGCATACCGGATCGCTCCGCGCTGACCGGCAATGTGTGGGCCGGCATTGTCGAGGGCCTGCGGTTCGTGTGGCACAACCGGGTGCTGCGCGCGCTCGCGTTCGTCGATCTGGTGGCGACCGGCCTGTACATGCCGATGGAAAGCGTCTTGTTTCCGAAGTACTTCACCGATCGCGACGAGCCCGCCCAGCTGGGCTGGGTGTTGATGGCGCTGAGTGTCGGCGGGTTGATTGGCGCGCTGGGCTACGCGGTGATCTCCCGATTCATGACGCGCCGCACCGTCATGCTCACGGCGGTGCTGACACTCGGCGCCGCGATGACGGTGATCGCGTTCCTGCCGCCGTTGCCGATCATCTTGGTGCTGTGTGCGCTGGTCGGGTTGGTCTACGGTCCGATCGCGCCGATCTACAACTACGTCATGCAGACCCGCGCCCCGGCGCACCTGCGCGGCCGGGTTGTCGGGGTGATGGGTTCGCTGGCCTACGCCGCCGGGCCGCTGGGGTTGAT
This sequence comes from uncultured Mycobacterium sp., assembly GCA_964562545.1. Classification (GTDB taxonomy): domain Bacteria; phylum Actinomycetota; class Actinomycetes; order Mycobacteriales; family Mycobacteriaceae; genus Mycobacterium. The sequence continues at coordinate 35,553 of CAZLTV010000018.1, forward strand.
CGTGGCCGGCCCGCTGGCGGACTCGGCCGGGCTGCACATGACGTTTCTGGCGTTGTCGCTGCCGATGCTGGCGTTGGGCGCCGTGGCGGTGTTCCTGCCTGCGCTGCGTGAACTCGATGCACCGCATGCAGCTCCGGGCGCTATAGCGGACTCAGGTATTCCTTGAGGAACCTGCCCACGGCCCGCAGCCACCGCCGGCTGGCGGGTTGAGCAAGCCGCTCCACGAGATCGGGGTCGGCGATGATGTAGCCGTCGTTCGCCCGGTACCACAGCCCGGCCAGGCACAGCTCGAGCGCTGCCATGGTCGTCACCGAGCCGGGGGCGATCGCATTGAGGCGCATGTCGGCGACGAACGCCGGGAACGTGGTGCCGGAACTGTCGACCGCGGCCCGCACGTGCATCTCCAGCGCGCTGGCCGACAGACGCGCTGTCTGGCGCTTTCGTTTCAATGACTTCACCTGGGCGAAGACGACGCTGTCCCGCATGCCGCCGACAATAGCCGTAACATGCACGCAACATCCAATCGCGGAGCAGGAATCCGGGCGTACCCGCCCTAGACTGACCCCTGTGACCGTGCTGCAACACCTGATCTCCGCTCTACCAGCGGGCACGGTCGTCACCGACCTCGACGTTGTGGAGTCGTATCGCCACGACCGCGCGGCCGACCCGGGCGCCGGCACACCGATGGCGGTGGTTCGGCCCCGAAAGGCCGAAGAGGTCCAAACCATCCTGCGCTGGGCGAGCGCGCACCGGATCGCGGTCGTCCCCCGTGGAATGGGCACCGGCCTGTCCGGCGGGGCCACCGCAGTCGACGGCGGCATCGTGCTGTCCACCGAGAAGATGCGCGACATCACCGTCGACCCGGTCACCCGCACCGCGGTGGCCCAGCCCGGACTTCTCAATGCCGAGGTCAAGAAGGCCGTCGCCGCGTACGGCCTGTGGTACCCGCCGGATCCGTCGTCGTTCGAGATCTGCAGCATCGGCGGCAACATCGCCACCAACGCGGGCGGGCTGTGCTGCGTGAAATATGGCGTCACCACCGACTACGTACTGGGCCTGCAGGTCGTGTTGGCCGACGGCACCTCGGTGCGGCTCGGCGGACCGCGCCTGAAGGACGTTGCCGGTCTGTCACTGACCAAGCTGTTCGTCGGCAGCGAGGGCACGCTCGGGGTGGTCACCGAGGTCACCCTCAAGCTGCTGCCCGCCCAGCATCGCGCCTGCACCGTCGTCGCGACCTTCGATTCGGTGGAGGCCGCCGCAAGCGCCGTGGTCACCATCACCGGAAAGATTCGGCCGTCGATGTTGGAGCTCATGGATTCGGTGGCCATCAACGCCGTCGAGGACAAGCTGCGAATGGGCCTGGATCGGCGCGCCGCCGCGATGATGGTTGCAGCCAGCGACGACCGCGGCCCCGCAGGTGCCGAGGACGCCGCCTTCATGGCCGCGGTGTTCGACGATCACGGCGCGACAGAGGTGTTTTCGACCTCCGACCCGGAGGAGGGCGAGGCGTTCGTGGCCGCACGCCGATTCGCGATCCCCGCGCTGGAGTCCAAGGGCTCGCTGCTGCTCGAAGACGTCGGTGTCCCGCTGCCGGCGCTGGCTGAACTCATCAGTGGTGTCGCCAAGATCGCCGCGAACCACGATCTGACGATTTCGGTGATCGCACACGCCGGTGACGGCAACACCCACCCGCTGATCGTCTACGACCCCGCTGATGCGGCCATGGCGCAGCGGGCACAGGACGCGTTCGGCGAGATCATGGATCTCGCGGTCGGGCTCGGCGGGACGATCACCGGTGAACATGGCGTCGGTCGGCTCAAGCTGCCCTGGTTGGCGGGGCAGCTGGGGCCCGAGGCGACCGAACTCAACCGCCGGATCAAACAGGCTCTCGACCCTGCCGGGATCCTGAACCCGGGAGCAGCTGTTTCCTCGGCGACCGGCATCGCGGAACCTCGTCAACCCGACCGTAGCTATTGACACTGCTGGCGATTTGTCGTACCCATACGACATGGCGGCGATCCTGTCTCAACACCCAGCCACGCGGCGCGACCCCGCCGATGTCCGGGCGCTGTCGGCGCCGCTCGCGGGGACCGGCTGATGGCCGGTGACTGGCTGGCCGCGCGCCGCACCGAAGTGGCCGCCGACCGTATCCTCGACGCGGTCGGCGGCTTGTTCACCCAGAAAGAAGCGGCCAGCGTCGGCATGCATGAAATCGCCGCTGCGGCGGGTTGTTCGCGCGCCACCCTTTACCGCTACTTCGAGAACCGCGAAGCGCTCTACACCGCCTACGTGCACCGCGAGGCATACCGCCTCTACCAGGAGATGACCGAGCAGATCACCGCGCTGACCGACCCGCGCGAACGTCTGATCGAGGGGATGCTGGCCTCGCTGCGCAATGTTCGCGAAAGCCCGGCACTGGCCTCCTGGTTCGCCAAGACGCAACGGCCCATCGGCGCCGATATGGCCGAGGAGTCCGAGGTGATCAAGGCGCTGACCGAGGCCTTCATCATCTCGCTGGGCCCCGATATCCACGACGAACGCGACGTGGTCGCCCATCGCGCCCGCTGGCTGGTCCGGGTGATGACGTCGCTGATGCTGTTCCCGGGCCGCGACGAAGTCGACGAGCGGGCGATGCTCGAGGAGTTCGTCGTTCCGATCGTGCTGCCGAGCCGTCAGGCCACCCAGTAGGCCTGGGCCTTGATCGCCTTGCGCGGGATGTTGAAGTCCTCGCGCAGCAGCTTGGTCACGGCGCGTGTGGTGCGGTTGTCGCAGGCGACCCATCCGAAGTGGTCGCGGGCGTCGAAAGCCTCCGCCGCGACGGCCGCCACCAGCGCTTCCCCGTCGTTCTTGCGGTCAATCCAGGCCACTTCCGCGTTGCGTCCGACCGGCAGCTGCTTGTCGTCGTCGTAGACGGCCTCCAGGAAGATCCGCGCCGGCGCGTCGCCGATCTCGGCGAGCAGTGTGTTGATCGCCGGCAGCGAGGCGGTATCGCCGACGATGATGTAGCCGGCGGGACGCGGCTCAGGCAGGGTGAAGTTGCTGCCCAGGACGGTGGCCTCGATCGTGTCGCCGGGTTTGGCCTGCTCGGCCCAGCGGGAGGCGGCGCCATCGTGCAGCGCGAACTCGATGTCGACGGTGTCGGCGGCCGGGTCCGGGTTGACCAGTGTGTAGCCGCGCTGGTGCAGCTTGTCACCGTCGGGGAACCACATCCTGATCCATTGGGTGGGGTGCAGCGGGCGGTTGTTCAGCAGACCGCCGGCATTGAAGCTCAGCCTCAGATAGTGGGGGCTGACCTGGGTGCGTGCTGTGACGGTGAGCCGGTAGTCGCCCGCCCGAAGCAGTTTGAGCACCGCACCTGCGAACCCGCGCGACTGCTTGGTCTCCGACATGTCACCTCGATCCTGACGGCGTCCGTTAACTACTTAGGCGAGCTTAACCTAACTAGGAGAGAGGGTGCCAGGACCCCGTCACGAACGAACGCGGGTAAACCGGTGCAACAGCCAGGCCAACGGAATCGTCACGATCATCGTGATCGCGAACAGCCACCACACCGATCCGGTGTAGATGGGGTATCCCAGGATCTCCACCATCACCAACTCCATGGTGATCAGGTGGATCAGGAAAATCTCGTAGGAGATCTCACCGAGAAACACCATCGGGCGGCTGGCCAGCAACCGCGCGTAGAAACCATCACGGAGACCGTTGCGCTGACCGAGCGCCAACGGTGCGACGACGAGGGTGGCGATCACCGCATAGAACACGGTCTTGGCGAGCGCTTCACGCAGTTCGGCAGGCGATGTCGTCGGCTCCCCCGCGATCGGCGTCGAGGCGATGAGATAGCACACGGCGGCCAGTGGCACGCACACCAGCGCATAGGCGCGCACCCCCATCGGCTGCAGAACCGCCAGGGCCATCCCGCCGACGAACCAGGCCAGGTAGCCAGGCAGCCACAGCCGTGCGCCGTCGGGCAGCCAATCAACGCTATGCACCAAGGCCAACCAGGCCGGCGAGACCAGCGCCAGCAAGACCAGCCCCGACAGCAGTAGCCGCGGACGCCACCGCCGCCGACACAGCACGACCAGCAACAGGTAGGCCAGAACCGGAAGCACCACGTAGAACGCGACCTCGACAGCCAAACTCCACATCTGCGTAAGACCTTGGTGCAGAAACGAATACAGATAGTTGTCGGCATAGATCTGGGTCAGCGTCAGGTTGCGGAACAGCCCCTCCCAGGTGTGTCCTGGGTTGGGCCCGGCCGTGCGGAAGTGATAGACGAGATAGGCCGCGACGACCGTAACGACGTAGGCCGGCATGATCCGACGCACCCGATGCCAGGCGTAGCGCCGCACCGACGGCGGCCGAGCATCCCCGGCGGCAGCCTTCACCCACGGCGAGAACAGCAGAAAACCCGAAAGCACAAAGAAGATCGGCACCCCGATCTCCATGCGCGAGAACACCAGCCCCGCATAGCCCTGTGGATACTTGCCCGTGGTGTAGGCGGCGTGGGTGAGCACCACCAGCACAGCGGCGACCGCGCGGATACCGGTCAGCGACGCGACCCGCTTCGACGTGGTGACCGATTCCAGACCACCGACGTCATCGACGTCGTCAACGTCACCGACGCCGGCGGGTCTGGCAGGCACGATCACCTCGGCTTGGACTTCCCCCGATGCGGCTTGGCTCCGCGGTCGGGTTGCAGATTGATCGGCTGACCCTGAATCCTGGTCTGCTCCAGGGCTTTCAACGTCTTCGGCGACAGGTTCGCCGGCAGTTCGACCAGGGAGTGGTCCTGTCTGATCGAGATGTGCCCAAAGTCACTGCGGTGCAGTCCGCCCTCGTTGGCGATTGCACCGACGATCGCGCCCGGCGCGACTTTGTGCCGCTTGCCGACCTGAATCCGATAGGTCGTCAGGTCGCTGCGGCGTTCACGCGGGCCACGCCCCTCTGCTCGCGGCGGGCGCTCTTTACGCTCACGCTTCTTCTCGGGCGGAGGTTCGGTCATCAGGAACTCTTCGCCGTCACGGCTCTGCAGCGCCAGCGCGGCGG
>CAZLTV010000019.1:0-2875 GCA_964562545.1 uncultured Mycobacterium sp.
CAACTTCACGGCGAATAACCCTCGCATGCAAGCGATCCGAAGCTTGCCCCCAAGCAAAGGCCGCTCCCTGCCCGCGCATCCGGGCACGAATCGTTTCATGCCGCCGAGAACCAGCGTTCCGAATTTGGCCCATCCACGCCAGGAGGAGGGCGATTTCAGTTGTGATTGAACAGAATTGAATCCCAATTCCGGTTGACGTCCAACTTAGCCAAGCTTAAGCTAACGCTCGCGCTGGCGACTCTGGCAAGCGCTTCACGAGCCGAATAGGCTTTTGTCAAAGGGGATTTCGGATGGGTTCAGCCAGCTCGTCAGGTCACTCCAAAGGACGGCATCGCACCGGCAAGGCACAAGGTAAGCGGGTGTGCGTCTCGGATACCGGCGCCGAGTTGGTATCCGAACACTCAACCCACTCAGCCGCTTTGGGCTGGGTCGGCGCAGGAGTATTCACGCTGGGTGTGGGCGCAGCGATTGTCGCGATGCCCGCTGCCGCGCAAGCTGATTCCACCGACTCCACGGACTCGAGCACCGCATCCCCCAAATCCTCTGAATCCTCCGGCAGCGGAACGACGACGCCAGCCTCAAAAGTCACCTCATCTGCCGCAAGTGGCGACGCAACGAGCGAGGCGGACTCGGCCCAGTCTTCGCGCGACGTCGACGCAGACGACGAGTCCGGCGCCAACGCAGATTCCTACGATGACGACGACGCGAAGTCGCTTGTCTCCGAGATCGACGACGCCGCCCTCACCGATGACGCCGATCTCGATGATGAGGACGAGGTTTCACAGAACCAGATTGGGGGTGGCGGCGCAGTTCCCGGCACGGACCGTGAGACTGTCGATGATCAGGAAGTCACCGAGGAGTCACCTGGGGCCGAAACACTCACCCCTTCTGAGCTTAATGACGACACAGACGACCCCGAGGCTCTAGAGACAACCGGGCCAACTCACCACGACCCGACGATCACGTTCGTCGCCCCCACGACGACCGCGTCGCTCACAGCGACCGAGTACACCGCTCCGCCACCAAACCTCGATCGCGCGGCGGTGACCACGATCCCCCATCTTTCGCCGTTCGGTGCGGTTTCCCCACAAGGGGGGATCTTCGGCTTCTTGTTCAGCAACGGCACCGCCGCTAATCCCAACGGCGGCATACTCATCGGCAACGGCTTCTCCTATACGGCCGAAACGTGCCCCGCGGTCACCGTTTGCCATGGCGGACGCAGCGGAATCTTCGGCAACGGCGGCAACGGATTCAACGGCGGTAATGGTGGCGCGGCGGGCCTGTTCGGCAACGGCGGAAACGGCGCCGCCGGAGTTGCCGGTCTCAAAGACGGATATGGCGGCAACGGCGGCAATGGCGGCCTCATCATGGGCAACGGTGGAATAGGCGGCAACGGAGCTCAGACCGAGGCAGGCTCCGAGGGCGGTCGTGGTGGTTCGGCGGGCCTATTCGGCAACGGCGGAAACGGCGGCAACGCCGGTGTCGCGATGGGATTGACCGGGCAACGCGGCGGCCACGGCGGCAATGGCGGCGTCTTCAGAGGCAACGGCGGCCACGGCGGGATCGGCGGCAACGCGATCGAGAACCCCGGCACCGCGGGCGCCGGCGGCAACGGCGGCGACACCGGACTGTTCTCGCTGGGCGGCGTCGCCGGCAACGGCGGGGTTGGCGGCAAAGGTTTGCACGCCGGAGACGGCGGAAACGGCGGCAACGGCGGCCTACTTGCGTTGTACGCGACCGGAGGCAACGGCGGTGTCGGCGGCCAGAGCGCTGGAGTCGGGATCCTCGACGATAACGGCGGCAACGGCGGACATGGCGGCCGCGGCGGCCTCTGGATGGGCAATGGCGGAAACGGCGGCGCAGGTGGGTACGGCGGCGGCGACGGCGGCGCCGGCGGCAACGTCGGCACATTGTCGCTGTTCGGCCGCGGCGGCAATGGCGGTGACGGCGGATTCGGTCAGCAAGGACGCGGCGGCGAGAACGGGACTGCCGACGACCCCAACGGTACGAATGGCTTCAGCGGCACCCAAGGCGGATCCGGCGGCAACGGCGGTGCCGGCAGCATGGTGTTCGGCAACGGCGGCAACGGCGGCAACGGCGGCCAGGGCGGCCTGGGGGGTGTCGGCGGCTTCGGCTACAACTTCAACTTTCATCGGCACACCGTGAGCATCGGCAACGGCCTCAACGGAGGTTCCGGCGGCGAGGGGGGCGAAGGCGGACCCGGCGGAGCAGTCGGGGGGCAGGCCGGCAGAGGCGCATACCTTCTCGTCTTCGCCTCGAACGGGGCACAGGGCACCAGCGGGCTCGGCGGCTGGGGCGGCGCAGGTGGTGACGGCGGCAATGGCGGTTGGACCAACGACCCAACCGGTATCGGTGGAGACGGCGGAAACGGCGGCCGGGCTGGTGACGGCGGCGTCGGCGGTGTCGGCAACAACGGCGGCGGCGGCAACAACGGCGGCAACGGCGGCGCCGGGGGCGGGGGCGAGGGTGGCGGCGGCCAGGGCGGCAATGGCGGACGAGGGGGCGACGGCGGCGCGGGCGGCGAGGGCGCCGACGAGCTTCGTGCCGGTGACGGCGGCCGCGCCGGCCGCGGCGGGAACGGCGGTTTCGGAGGCAACGGCAGTGACCTCGACGGCGGCGACGGCGGCAATGGCGGCTCGGGAGGCTCCGGCGGCGACGGCGGCGACGGCGGACCGATCGCCAGCAACGGCGGCGGCGGCGGCGACGGCGGCGCCGGCGGCGGCGGCGGTTCGAGCGAGGATGCCCAGCAGGGTAATTCAGGGCAAGACGGCCAAGCAGGAAGCCCAGGATCGTCGGGAACCCCCGATGTACCGACTCCGAGTGCAACGCTGTCCAGCAACGCGACATCCGCCGC
>CAZLTV010000019.1:2975-40011 GCA_964562545.1 uncultured Mycobacterium sp.
CCCCCGATGTACCGACTCCGAGTGCAACGCTGTCCAGCAACGCGACATCCGCCGCCTTGAGCAGTGCACCGGAAACGGCGGCGGCGTCACAGCTCGCGGCGGCGGCCGAGCCGGTGAGTTTGTTGTCGATGTGGACCGAGCTGTCCAATCAGCTGTCCTACATCTTCTTCAACAAAGCACCCACCGTGGCACCCAGCATCTGGAATCAGTGGGGCGATGACAAACACATCGTCGTCGAGGTCAACGCACACAGCAACAACGGCTTCCCGGTGACCTACTCGGTCAAGACGCCACCCAAGTACGGCACCTTGAGCTTCGACGACAAGACCGGCCAGTACACCTACACCCCCAACGCCGAATTCGTCGAACCCGGAATCAGCGACAGCTTCACCATCACCGTCAACAACGGCACCAGCGCCCAACTCCCCGGAATCGCCGGATTCTTCCAGCAACTGGCCCACACCCACGCGGTACGGCTGGGCATCTCCCAACCCGACACCATCGACCACACCGTCAACGTCACCGTCACCGGCACCGGCGTCTACGGCGGCGACGTCGAAGAACTCAGCAAACTCCACACCCGTCAGCACTACTGGAACTGCCTGTTGATGGCCTCGGCCATGGCCGCCGCACAGGTCACCGGCACCGAGACCAAACCCGAAGCCGAGGTCGTCGAATGGGCCAAACAACTCGACAGCGTCGTGCTACCCGGCCGCAAGATGTTCCTCAGTGAACGCATCAACCTGGGCGCCTGGCCCAAGGATGCGGTGGTACTGATGGAGACCCACTACCCGGTCACCGCGGTCAACACCCGATACGGCACCTACGACGCCAACGGCAACACCATCACCGCAGCCACCCCCGCCGACGGCCAACGCGCCCTCAACGACATGAACGCCGCTCTGGCACAAGGCAAAGCCGTCACCGTGGGCATCAACAACTATTCGCTCTACTCCTCGACGAACCCGGAGTTCAACCCCGGGCCCGATGCGAACTACAACAATTACAACCACCAGATCCAGGTACTCCGCGTCGACGCTGCCAACGGCCAGATCTGGGTCAACGACAGCGCGCACCAAGATGGCGGCGAGCAGTATTCCCTGAGCGCATTCATGAAATCCTGGCAGGTCAGCGATTACGACCTGACCGTCGTCTCCGCCATCCCCCCGACGGAGAGCTGACGCCACCCGACCGCCCGCCGGCAGCCAGACCTTGCAAGGTCTGGCTGCCGGTCCGGTCTACGGGGCCGGGCGACCGGGTGGATCAGGTGACTCCGCTGGCTCGGGTTCGGCGTCCTCGTTGACGTCGTCGGCCCGGCCGACCTGGTCTGCCAACTCCAGCCCAGCACCCGCATAGACGTTGAACGCGATGTCCACCCCGTGATCCTTGGCCCACTGGACTTCGTCGTCGTAGCGGGCGACGGCGGCGACCTGGCCACTGAAGCCGGACTCGCGCAGACACTCCAGAGCCGTGACGTTCGCGCCGTGACGCGGCATCGCCAGCACGGCGATGCGCACCGAGTCCGAGCGGCGCATCCGGTTCCAGAAGTCCAGATCGGTGGCGTCACCCTCGATCACCCGGAAGCCTTGCTCGGCCAGCCGCCCGATCCGGGGCCCGTCGTAGTCGACACCGACCGCCCGCAGACCGTAGTGGTCGGTCAGGCGCTGATAGGCGGCGAACCCGACACGACCCATCCCGATCACGACGACCTCGGCGTCACCGGCGTCGACCGGGCGTTCCTCGGGCTGCAGGCTGGACTCGTCCTGAGCAGGCAGCCGGGCGGCGATCTTTTCCACCATCAGGTGGCCGCGACCGTTGACCAGGGCCGAGACGACGAAGCTGAGGGCCACTGCGATCGACATTTCCACCAGCCAGGCTTCGGCCAGCATGCCGACCGACACCCCGACCGAGACGACGATCAGGCCGAACTCCGAATAGTTCATCAGGCTCAGGCCGGCCAGGATCGCGGTGCGGTGCCGCAGCTTCATCATCGACAGCAGCGCCACATACCAGCCGGCCTTGAATGGCAACAGCAACAGCATCAGCAGCGCCACCGCGATGGTGGGCAGATCCGGCAGCCCGGTCAGGCCGATCGACACGAAGAACCCCACCAGCAGCAGTTCCTTGATGTGGAACAGCGAGCGTGCCAGTTCGGAGGACGCCGGGTGCGAGGCCAGCAGCACCCCGATGATCAGGGCGCCGAGGTCGCCTTTGAGCCCGACCGCGGTGAACAGTGCATACCCGGGTACGAACGCCATGACGATGCCGAACAGCGACTGCATTTCGCCGTGGCCCAGCCTGCTCCAGATCTTGCGCAACAGCCTGGTCAGCGGCCACAGTCCGACCAGTGCCAGCGCCCACGGGCTGGGTAAATGCCCGCTGGAAGCAGTCAGGAAGACCACGGCGATGATGTCCTGCATGACCAGGATGCCGATGGCGACTCGGCCGTAGAGCGCGTGCGACTCGCCGCGTTCCTCGAGAACCTTCACCACGAAGACGGTGCTAGAAAATGACAGCGCGAACGCCAGCAAAGCGATGGTCTGCATGCTCTGCCCGGCCAGCATCGCGACCCCGGCCACCGCAGCCAGCCACATCACCGCACCGCCGAGGACGACGCTGATCACCATGTGCACCGAGGTGGTCAGCCACACCTCTCGGCGCAGCAATATGCGAACGTCGAGCTTGAGACCGATCGCGAATAGCAGCAACGTCACGCCCAGGTCCGCCAGCACTTCAAGTTGTGGCACTTCCTCGACGTTGAGTGCGTTGATCACAAACCCTGCCGCGAGAAAGCCCACCAACGGAGGCAGGCGCACTGCCAGCGCCAAGCCACCGAGACCGAAGGTGACGACGAGATAGATCGCGACAACTGTCACGCGTGATCCCCCTGCCCGTTGGGCGTAAGGGGTCCTCGATCTCGTCGAAGACCCCGATGTGCGAATGGAGTGCTATCAGTATCGCCACAACCGCGAGAATTCTCTGCCAACCAGACTTCGCACGTCGTCAGCACAGGCGCGTCCACCGGTGCGACGTTATACTGTGAGGATCGGCATCGGCGCCACGCTGTCACCACCGGCTGCCGCGAAGGGCTGAGTTGTCAAGCCACGTATACAAATTCGAGATTCGATGCAGTAGTTGTCAAACGCTCGTCGTCCTGTCTTCGACCCCCACCAGAGAAACTCCTCGCGACGAGGTGATCGCGCGCCGTCTGCTCAACGAAGTCCTCGTCGATATGGGTTGGCTACCGACGACTTCCGGGGCGTTCTGCCGGGAACACGCGACCTCGGCGCGCCAGCGTTTCCGCCGTCCGATGGGGCCACACTGACCGAGGCCCGATAGCGCTGTCCACCTAGGCTGACTCCTACGGGTAGCCGCGGCATGGCCGCAACACGGAGGAGGACAGCTGTGATGGCCCGAGTTCGGTGGTGGCCGCACCGCCAGGAAACCGCTGACACCGCAAACCCGGAGGCACCCGCGTGGCAAAGACCCATAGCGGGGGTGGCCGTGCGCATCGCAGCGGCCGCCGCGGTTCTGGTACCCAGCGCCGTGCTACTGCTGCGTCTGGGCGAACCGTTCGCGATGTCGGCGATGGCGAGCACCGCTGCCATCGTGTTGCATTCTCCGTCGCGGTATCGGCGCCGGCCCGAGGTCATCGCCACCTGCTATGTCGTCGGACTGGCCATCACCGTCCCGCTCACGCTGGCCGCGACAATCACCGCGCTGCCCCCGCTACTCGCTTCCACGGTGGCCGCCGTCGTCATCGTGGCGTCCCCGCTAGGCCGTATTCATCCGCCGACGGCGTGCATCCCGCTCGCGATCACAGCCTCGGCCAGCCCGATCCTGCTGCTCAAGCAATGGGCCGTCTTCGGCGGGGTCGCCGCGGCGATCCTGGTGGTGTTGTGGGTTCTGACCCTCGGGGCACGCTGGTAGCCGTCCAGCTCCGCTGCGGCTAGACCACGCGGCCCTGATGGCACTGCGTGTCGATCACCGGGGCATCGGCCAGTAGCTCCCCCAACTTCGGAGCAGCGCCCCTGGCCGGCATCGCGGCAACGGGAGGCAACGACAGCCGAACATCGACGGCGAGGGTGTGCTCCCCGCTGCCCTTGCGACAGCTCAGCCCGATCCGCTCCCCCGTTCCGGGACCGAACTGGTCGCTGATGCGGGCGCGCACCACGCTGAGCGTCAGCTCGCCACCCGCGGCCTGCGCGAAGACCGGATCCAGGACTGCCTGCACCTGCGCTGTGAGGGCCCCGGCATCGCCGAAGTACTCGTCTGGGGTCACTCCCGAGCAGGTGCCGTGGGCGTACCACTCGTGGGGCACCAACTTCGCCGAGTCAGCCATGGTCGACTGCAACTGGGAGCGGACGGTGTCGGACAGCGTGACGGGCGGAAGACCGCCCTGACCCCGGCGGGCCCGATCTGCGAGCGACAGTGACACACCGCAGTACTGATCCTCGGGTGGCTGGGGCCACAATCCGTGCAGGACCAACGTCTTGCCCATGGCCCTGATCTCGCCGCAGGCCGGGTTTGATGGCTCGACAGCGCAGAAACTGGGCCCCCAGGTCACAACCAGCAAGCTGGACGTCGCGCTGCGTGAAACCAGCGTCGTGGACTCTCGATCCAGAACCAGGGCACTGAAGGCCACCGCCGCAACGACAACGGCCGCCAACGCAGCCGATATCGAGAATACGGCGGCGTCACCGCGCTGCATGGGGCACCCTTCTAACTGGGGCGGCACGGCAGTTGCGGGCCGCGCCGGCGCATCTCAGTCAGCCACCCCACCAGCCTCCCACAGCACCGCGCCAGCATTGAGCGATCTCGTACGAAAGGTGACACCGGATTGCGGTCGTCGGCCCAGGTTTTGTGATGAACGACGTCGACCGATGGTTGCAACGGAGCCGGCGCCGCCACACGCGCACGGTCTCGCTCTACGCCTGCCTGCTGACCGGAAGGATGTTCACCTACTTCCACTACCGGCTGCGATACGCCTTGCTGCTCGATGGGACCACCTTCGTGCTGCATGTCGCCGAATTTCTGATCATCCTCGCCAGCCTCGGCGGCCTGGCCGCCTTCACCGTGATGATCCTGCGGGTGGGCAGCCTGATCGTCGGCGGCGCGTGGTGGGGGCTGCTGGAAGTGATGCGCGAACGACTCAGGACACTCGCCTTGGCCGGCGATCGACAGTCCGCGGAGCGCGAGATCGGCAGTTGGCTGGTCCTGTCGGCGCTGGCAGCAGTGGTGGTGACGGTGGGTGGAGCGTTCGGACTGCTGGCGCTGCTGCCCGAGCACGGCGAGCCGGTCGCGAAGCTCTATGCGTTTCTCATCGTGATCGAACTCGCCCTCAGATTCCCTGTGCGCGTGCTTCATTCCGGGATGTATGCCACCCGGCGCATCTACCGGCCGCTGTGGTCACTGTTCGCGCCGAACGTGGTGCAACTGCTCGTCCTGGGCGTCGGCGCGTTCTTCTACCCGACCGCCGCGGTCGTGCTGGCCATCATCGCCTCCAATGCGGTCTCACTGTGGATCACCGCTCACTACACCCTGGGCCTGTACCGACTCAGCGGGCTGTGGCCGAACTACCCGGCGGGCCCGCATGGCCGACCCTCGCTTCCCACCATCCCCCTTCGGCAGGGCGGCGAGGCAACGCTGGCAGGACTTGGTCTGCGCCTGGACGCGGTGGCCGTCCTCGCGATCGCAGGCATCTACGGCACCAACACCCGCGCCTTCGACCTGACCGCCGGTGTTCAGGCGTGGCGCGAGATCGACGCCTTCCAGTTCTTCTACCTGGTGCTGCCGTTGTTCCGCGGCGCCTACGAGGCCACCGGGGTGTTCTACTTCGACTTCGTTCGGCTGCGGCGCCTGGCCGCGTTGCGCGAGTATCGAGTGTGGTTCTTTCACCGACTGTTGGTCATCACCCCGGTGGTCACCGTGTTCTTCTGGTCGCTCGCCGTCGCCCTGGGGTTATTCGTGCTGCCCGGCATCCCGTTCAGCTTCCTGCTGGCGCTGCTTCCACTGTTCGTTGTGCGCGGGTTTATCGGCACCTACCAGATACGGCTGTTCGCCGAAGGCCGATTCCGCGCGCTCAACGCCACCGTCGTCCTGACCGCCCTGCTGTTTCTGTTGGTGTGGCTCGACCCCAACCCCGCCTCAGACCTCGTCGAGATCACCGCGGCGATGATCGCGCTGTTGATCGTGCACATCAACCTGCAACATCTCCGCGACCGTGCCCCCTCCCGTCCCACCCAACTGCCGCTGGGTGACTGGATCCGTGCACTGGCAGAGGAGCCGGGCCCGGTGCGCGCAGGAACGATCTGCATACCGGAATGGATCCCGTCGCGACAGCGCACTGCCGCGATCGGCGTGGTCCGCCAAACCCTGGCGAACACTGGATGTTTAGCGTTCTGTTCGGCGACGTCGCTGATCTTCTACGAACGCGGTGAGCACATCGACACCCACCGGGCGCCCCATCTAACTGTGCAGACCGCGACAGGCGGGGCGGCGAACCGGGGTCGCTACTGGCACGACCCGGCTCCGAACGGCCGAGACGCCCTTGAACGCATCGTCGCCGACCGTTGGCTGACACCTGTCTCGGGCACAACCAAAGCACCGCAGAGCCCCGAGGTGCTGCGCGCCGCGTTTCTCGACATCTTCCCCGAAGGATTCGTCGCCAACGTGCAAACCCGAACGGGGGCAAAGGAGATGCGCGTCCTTCATCCCGATCTCCTGGTGGCGATCCTGCCCACCGCCATGCGCAGTCTCGACGAGGACGCATTGGTGGTTGCGGTGGCGGGCCGCTGGCTCTCACCGATCTTTCACCACAACAAGGTTCACATGGTCTTTCTTCTGCCCGACGCCCCCGATCCCATGCTGTTCCACCGTTGGCTTCACACACTGAAAACTTGGCGACTGGGCGGGTGGACAGAAGAGGGTTCCGAACATGCCCGCTGAACCGGTCGATATCCGCGCCCGGCTGGCCGACCCCAAAACCTACGAGGACACGATCTTGGCCGTGTTCACCAAACGCAGCCGCCAAGGAAAGGGATTCAGCCCAGCCGCCGACGGCATCACCTATTTTGCCGCGGCGACCGACCGGCGGGCGTTGGCGCGCGCCATCGCCGGCAGTATCGCCGAAGGCACCTACCAGCCCCAACCCGTCGACCTGTGGTTCCTCGAAACCGACGGTAAGCGCCGCCTCGCCCACCGGCCCGACTTCGTCGATCACATCGTCGGGTCGGCGCTGTTTCGACTGTTGTCGCACAACGCGCGCTGTCACGGCCTTCCAGGCGTGTACTCCTATCTGCCGGGGCTGACAAATGTCGCGGCCATGCAGGCATTCGCCGATTTCATCAGAGCTCATCGCAGGCGGGCCGGACCGCGGAGTGGACCCATCTACGTCTTGCAGTCCGATTTCGAGAGCTACGGCGACAGCCTGCCCGTGGGTCCGGATGCCGCGTTGTGGAGCACCCTCCGGCTGGTCGCCTCCCTCGGCGCCGACAGCGGTGAAATCGACGACCGGACCTGGGATCTCATGACGGCTCTGGTGCGTCCGGTGGTGCGCGACCACGATGGGGCGCAGTTCACCCGGATCAACGGAGTTGCGATGGGAACACCCCTTGTTCCGGTTCTCGGTAACTTGGCGGTCCTGCCCATGGACAAGGCGATCACCTCGATCGAGGGTGTGTTCTACGCCCGCTACAACGACGATTTCATCGTCGCGCACCCAGATCTCGCGGCTCTCCACGCCGCGGACGCCCGCATCGATGCGCTGACAGCCGACCTGGGTGTCACACGCAAGCTTGCCAAGGAATTGCGCACCTCTCTCAATCCCGCTGGGCGGCCGTGCACCGTGGACGCCGCCTACCGCGGACGCGACCGCATCGACTGCCTCGGAATGTCGGTCACCGCCACCGGAATGGTGAGCCTGAACCCGTCTCGGCTGCGGCGCTTCATCGGCCGGATCGCGACACGCATCGACGCCGCCGCACCCGCACTATCGGCAATGCCAGCCGAACAGCGGGCGCGTCACCTGGTGGACGCGACCAACGTGATGCTGGATCCCGGCAGTCCGTTCGCTGTCGCCGGACTCGCCGCGGTGCTCGACGTCACGACGGACCGGGGCACACTCAAGGATCTGGACTACCGAATAGCCCGAAAGATCGCGCAGGCGGCTACCCGCACACCAGGTGTGCGCGGGTTCCGGACGCTGCCGCCGTCTCGGCTGTACCGGGAGTTGGGGTTGACATCGCTGGTGCACCGTCGGAACTTGCGGTGATCGCAGCCTGCCGATTAATCTCGGTGCAGGCGCGGACCCCGCACATGTGCGGTTCAGCGGAGAGGCCACAGAGGTTGCGGCTTTCAGCCTCTCATTTTTGCCGTTTTTGCCCGCGCCTACCACTCTTTGGCGTCACGCGGTGACCTCACGAGGCGCGCCAAGGTCGGCATTACGCCTGGCTGAGATTCCATTCGATCCAACCTGTCCCGGCACGGCCGTCGGCGGCGACGACCGTGCCCCACGCTCGCGGGAACCGGCTCAACCGGCCGTCCGGCGAGGTCAGCAGCACCGGCGCCTGCCCCTGCACATCGACGCTGACGGTGAGGTCGCCGGGCGCAAAAGTCAACGCGGCACCCACCGGTAAACCACTGTCGGTGAACGCATCCCGGACCGAGACCCGGTCTAGTTCGATCAGCGGCGCGCCCGGGTTCTGCAGATATCCCACCGACATCGGCGACAGACCCGGGATACGAATGCTGACGCCGTGGAGGTGGGTGCCATCCTGCAGGTGCAGCGCACTCCACACCCAGTCCATGCTCCACCAGTCCCGCGGCGCCCACGAGTGGTCCCGCTGTCCGGCGACAACCGACAGTTCGAAGGTCCGCCCGTCCGCGGTGACGGATCCCGAAACTTCACAGGGGATCTCGTAGCGCGGTGACATCTGGTATTGGTAAGGCGTGCCGACCGTTGCCCACGTCAGCTCGACGTCGACGTCGACGTCGCGTCCCGCCTCGCCCCGCAGTATGGCCGACGGGTCATCGTAGGCCTGCCCGCGTCCGTGCACCGTCACCCGGAAGGTGCGAAGCGGTTCGATGACGTCCATTCCGAACGTCGCGCCCTCGGTGTGCACGGCGGTGTGATCATCGGGCAGCGGCACCTGGAAATCGAGCACCGCAACGGTGGGCATGCCGGGTCCGCACAGCAGCGCATTGATCCACGCATGCCCCTGATTCGGTATCAGCCCGAGGCGAAACCATCCACCCAGGTTCTGGGTGGGGTCGGCGAAGTCGAAATACCAACTCTCGCTCCACAACGGTTCGTCACCCGGAGTGTGCCGGCCTTCGTCCTCGGTGGTGGGCTGCCGGAGTTGCGGTGTTGTCGGGGGCGGCAGAACCGCGAGCGCGTCGATGTCGAGCACGTGCTGGCAGTGCCGCGCGAGCATCGCCATGAACATCTGGTCGCCGCGCTCGGTGCGTTCGACAAGCATCGGCGACACGATCGCCATCAGCACACCGAAGAAACTCTGGTGGCGTACCCCTTCGCGGACGTCGTCGACGGTGACGGCGCTGTCGGGTCCGAGTGCTTCGGTGTAGGCGCGCAGCAGCGCGTCATAGTGCTCTCGCCGCCGGTCGACCGGCAGAGCGCACCCCAGAAAGTAGGCAACGTCAGTGAATGCCGGTCCCCACGTGGCTGTCTGCCAGTCGACGACCGTCAGCGGCCTGTCCGCCCCGGGCTCCCCGAACAGCATGTTGTCGAGCCGGTAGTCGCCGTGGATCAGCCCCCGGGGTCCGACCCGGTCGGCCTCGGCGGCCATATAGGCGTCGAAGGTCTCGACCAGGCGCTCGCACACCCGGCGGTGCTGGTCGGAGATCTGATCACGGTACCGGTCGATGAATCCGGCATATAGCGTCGTGATCAGGACCTGGTTGACCGCCGATCGGCTGCCTAGCCGGTCGGCGGCCGCCAACGCTTCGTCGTCCAGCAGCGGAGCGTGCACCAGCGCGAGTTGGGTCAGCGCCAGGCGGGCCTGCTCGGCGGTCGCACCGCGTACCTCGTCACCCGCAGCCGCCGGCGCAGCGTCGCCGAGCAGCAGGTCAAACGCGCCGGTCGCCGAGTCATAGGCGGCGTGCCAACATGGCGCGATCGGACCATTGAGGCGAGGGGCGATATCGGTGTAGAAGCCGACCTCGCGCTCGTAGAGCCCCATCGCCAGACCGGTTTGGCGGCTACGTGGGTCGGCGGCGGCGACCTTGAGCACGACGGAGGCGGGCCCGCGTACACCGTCGTCGTAGCTCAGGTGAACCCGGTAGCACTCACTCATCTGACCGGTACCGACACGTTCGACGATGAACTCGTCAACCGTGCCGCAACCGATCACCTCGGTCAGCCATTCGGCAGTCAGGTCGGCGGGACGCTCGATCAGCAACGACGAGGACACCGGGCCAACGTATAGCAGCGGCGAAGGCCGGACAGGCAGATCGACAGAATGAATCGACAGGCGTCAATACCGCTGTGGACCCCCGCGGCCGCTGCCGAACTCGCACCGGGGTGGGATCAGCGTGCCGACGGCGCGACCCCCTGCGCGGCGAAGTAACCGGCAGCACGTGCCGCAGCGAGTTCGGGATCGGCGAACAAACCGATGGCGCCGGCCGACCTGACAAGTTCGGCCAGGTGCACGAGGCTGCGACCGGTCTCAACACCCGACACCATCCGGAAATGGTTCTGCCGCCCATCCAGATAAGCCAGCCACGCCACCCCGACCTTGTAGTACTGGGTGGGAGCTTGGAAGATCAACCTGCTCAACGGCACTGTCGGAGAGAGGATTTCCCGGAACCCATCCTCGTCTGCGGCGTCCAGGCGCGCGAACGCCGCAGAGGCGAACCGCGGGATCGCCGCGAACGCGCCCAGCAGCGCATCGCTGTTGCGGACGCCGTCGCCGAGGATCAGATCGACGTAGTTGAAATCGTCTCCGGTGTAGACCCGGGCAGGGGCGGCAATGAGTTCGCGCAGTTGAATTTCCAGCGCGGGTTCCAACAGCGAGACCTTGATTCCGCGAATCGTGTCGGTATGGGAACCGATCAGATCCGCTACCGTGCGCATCGCCGCCTTGGGCTCGGCGAAACCCCAGTAGCCGGCCAGTGCCGGGTCGAAGACCGCGCCGAGCCAATGCAGGATCACCGGCCCGGTGGCCTGCGAGAGAACCTGGTCATAGACGCTCAGGTAGTCATCGGGGCCGGCGGCCACGGCGGCTAGGTGCCTGCTGGCCATCATCACGACGTCGCCCCCGGCGGACTCGATGTCCGAGATCTGCTCGAGGTACGCATCTCGGATCTGTTCGAGCGTCGGTCGCGACGAGGTGAGCTGATCGGTGCTCACACCGACGGCGACGACACCACCGACTCGCTGCGCCTCAGCCAGTGTCCGCAACGCCAGCTCCCGCGCCGCGACCCAGTCCAATCCCATCCCCCGCTGGGCGGTGTCCATCGACTCCGCCACACCCAGGCCCAGCGCCCACAGCTCGCGGCGCAGCTGCAGGGT
Organism: uncultured Mycobacterium sp.; assembly: GCA_964562545.1. Taxonomy (GTDB): domain Bacteria; phylum Actinomycetota; class Actinomycetes; order Mycobacteriales; family Mycobacteriaceae; genus Mycobacterium. Next base: position 14,506 of record CAZLTV010000019.1, read on the forward strand.
GGCGTCCCAGTCGATCTGGTCCGGGCCGCCGGGTATGCACGCCCGCAGCGGATCGGCCACCACGTGTGCGGCGGCATACACGCTGCGGCAGGTCGGCGGGGACGACAGGGTTTCCAGCCGCGCGGGCACAGCCAGTTCGACCGGCGCGAGGATGCCGTCGCGGGTAGGCAATTGCAGTGTCATGTCAGCGTGCGTCCAATCCGCCGTCGGCCAATATCGTCTGTCCGGTGATGAAGCTGGCACCGTCACTGGTGAGGAAGCTGAGCAGCGCGGCGATCTCCTCGGGCTGCGCAGCGCGCTGCAGCAGGTTCGTATCGACCTCCCTGCGCACCTCGTCCGACCACGTCTGCGACATGTCGGTCAGTACGAATCCCGGCGCCACGGCGTTGACGGTGATGGTGGGTGCCAGCGCTTTGGCGAACGACACGGTGACGTTCTCCAGCGCCGCTTTGGCCGCCGAGTACGCGGTCACCTCCGGGCTCGCGAGATTGTCGCGTCCCCGAATCGACGACACCGTGGTGATGCGGCCGCCACCGTTGGTCAGCATGGCCGGTGCAACAGCGCGGATGAAGTTGACCGGGCCCAAGACGTTGGACCGGAATTCCTCAAGCCAGACTTCAGTCGACCCCGATAGGGCGTCGGTAGCGGCCACGCTGCCCATGGTGCAGATCAGCGCATCGATCGGGCCGTGCTCGGCAAGCGCGGTCTGCACCAGGTCGCTGACCGCCGCCGCGTCCTGCCCGTCGCAGGCGTAGGCCGGTGCGCCGAGCTCGGCGGCCAACCCTTTCAATGCCGGCGACTCGCTGCGACCGTGCAGGATCACCCGCGATCCGGCAGCCGACTCGATGCGGGCCGCGGCCGCACCGATCCCGCGCGAGGAACCGGCGATCAGTACCGTTCTGGTCATCAAGACCTCCGTGTGGATGTGTGCTGTGTGAGATAGGCGCCCGCCAGCGAGTCGACCAACGCCGCCGAAGGTCGGCGGTCGACCAAGGCGCGCTTGAGAATCGACTGCGCGACCGGCTCGGTGCCGAGGATGTCGGTGACAAGTGCCTCGGCGGCGGCCCGGGCATCGTCGGCGACTTCGTCGACCAGCCCGAGCCGCAACGCCTCGGCCGCTTCCAGCCGGCGCCCGGTCAGCGCCAGGGCCCGGGCGGCGCCCAGGCCGGCGAGTTCGACCACGCGGGCCAGACCGGACCAGCCGGGTGCGGTGCCCAACGTCGCCTCCGGCAGTGCGAGCACCGCATCGGTTGCCGCCACCCGGAAGTCGCAGTGCAGCGCGAGCTCGAGACCACCACCGAAGGCCCCGCCGGTGAGGACGGCCACCGTGGTCTGGGGCAGTTCGGCAAGGGCGCCAAACACCTGTTGCCCCAGCCGCGTCCAGGAGCCACGCACGACTTCTGCTGTGGTGGCGGAGAACTCAGCGGTATCTGCGCCCGCGCAGAACACCGGGCCCGCGCCCTGCACAGTAACCACCCGGACATCGGCGTCGGCGGCCAATTCGTCGACGACGTCACGCAACTCCCGCAGCAACCGGGTGCTCAGTGCGTTGCGCTTCTCGGAGCGGTCGAGCAGAATCTGGCCCACCGCGCCATCGCGCTGCAGCACCACTTGTGACTCGGTCACGATGCGATGTTTCGCTGCAGGCTCGTCCAGCGCCGTTCGGTCAACAAGTCGATGCTGGCGCGCCCGCCCAGGTCGTCACCGAGTCCCGAGGCTGCGGTCCCACCGAACGGCACATGGCACTCGTGCAGTGCTGTCCCGTCGTTGACGTGCACCATTCCGGTGCGCACCCGGTCGGCGACGGCCCAGGCATGGTCGAGGTCGCGGCCGAAGACCGCCGTGGAAAGCCCGAACCTGGTGCCGTTGACGATGGCCAGCGCTTCGTCTACCGAGTCGACGACCGTCACCGGGGCGATCGGGGCGAACACCTCTTCGTCGTGCAGCGGCATGCCGGGGCCGACCCGTTCGACGACCGTCGGGCGCAGGAAGACTCCGTCTGCGGTGCCTCCCTCGACCAGACGCGCTCCCCTGTCGAGGCTCTCGCCCATCATCGTCAGGGCACGGTCGACCTGTCGCCGCGACACCATCGGCCCCAGATCGACGTCGCCGGTGTACGGGTCACCGACCGTCAGCGTCGCGGCGTTGGCTGCCAGCGCCGAGATATATTGCTCGGCAACGTCGCTGAGCACAATATGGCGCCCGGTGGCGATGCAGACCTGCCCCTGGTGACCGAATGACGAGACCGCGCCCAAGCCGGCCGCCAACTCGATGTCGGCATCGGAGAGCACGACGCTGGCGTTGTTACCGCCCAGTTCCAACGCCACGCGTTTGAGCAGCGGGGCAGCCGCCTCGTTGATCCGACGCCCGGTCTGCTCCGAGCCGGTGAAGTGGATCATCGCGACGTCTGGATGGCCCACCAGCACCGGGCCGGCCACCGACCCGGTCAGAACCTGCACCACGCCCGGAGGAAGCCCGGCCTCGGCGAAGACCTCGGCCAACATGAGACCACCGGTGAACGGGGTCTCGGGCGCCGGCTTGAGCACGACCGCATTGCCGAGCGCAATCGCGGGGGCGAGCACCCGCATCGCGATGTGCACGGGCGCGTTCCATGCGGTGATCAGCCCGACGACGCCGACCGGTCTGCGTTCGACGATGTTGACCCGCCCGCGCTGTCCCGACGGGATGATCTCCCCGAGTGGGGTGGTGGCCAGCGCGGCGGCCTGGAAAAATTCGGTGACGCTGGCGGCGATCTCGCCCTCGGCTTTCGCCCGAACGGCGCCGCCCTCACGGATCAGGACTTCGGTGAAACGGTCGGCCTGATTTTCCAGCACCGCGCCGGCCCGCCGCAGAATCATCGCACGCTCGGTGGCCGGCATCGCCGACCACTCCTGCTGTGCAGCGACCGCACCGCGCACCGCGGCGTCGGTTTCGACGGCGGTGGCTTCGGCCGACCGGCCGATCTGTTCGCCAGTCGCCTTGTCGGTGACGGGCAATGCCGCACCGGACGACGGAACGAAGTCGCCGTCGACGAAGATCGCGCCTTGGACGGTGCCACTGAGGGCGCTGAACGAATTGGACGCAAACGAATTGGACACAGTGGATGTCATGGTGCTCCTTTAGGACCAGTCGGCACGGACCGCGGCGCGGCCGAGCATCAGGGCGTGTATCTCGCTGGTGCCGTCGATGATCTGAGTAATTTTGGCGTCGCGCATCAACCGCTGTACCGGGTAATGCAGGTGGGTGCCGTAGCCGCCGTGCAGCTGGACGGCCTCGACGGTGTGACGCATCGCGGCATCGCTGGCGAACATCTTCGCCGCCGAGATCAGGTGGGCATCTCCGCCGCCGCCGGTGGCGAAGCTGGTGACGCCTTGCCTGAGCAACCCGCGGGCGGCGAGATAGTCGGCATACATGTGTCCCAACTTCTCCTGCACGATCTGCAGCTGCGCCAGCGGCTTGTCGAAGGCGATGCGGCCTCCGACATAGGCCGAGGTCTCGCGCAGCGCCGCGCGCATGAACCCGACGCCGTAGCAGCCCGCATCCAGGCGTGCCAAGTTGAGCCCTTCGAGCATGCCCCGGAACCCGTCGACGTTGAGCCGCCACGCAGATGGGATCCGGCAGTTGTCGAAATGCACGTTCGCCATGGGCATTCCGCGGAATCCGGACATCGGCTCGTCCTGCCCGACCACGACTCCGGCGGTGTCCAACGGAACGACGAACGCCGCCGTAGGAGCGTCTCGATCCGCCGATCCCATCTTGGTCAACACAATGCAGAAATGCGCCACCGGAGACTGCGTGATCCAGGCCTTCTCACCACTGATGCTCACGGTGTCGGCGTCGACCTGCACCGCAACGGTGCGTCCCGCCCTGATGTCGGTTCCCGAGTGCGGTTCGCTCAGCGCGAAGCTACCGCGCACCGAGCCGTCGATCAGCCCGGGCAACCAGCGGTCCCTGATATCGGCGGGCGCGTAGGCGGCCAGCAGATAGCCGTGGAGCCGGGCGATCGAAATCCCGAGAGCAACCGCGCCCGAATACGAGGCGATCAACTCCGTGGTTTCGTGGGCCAGGGCGAACATCGTGGGGTCGATTGTGGAGTCGTCGTTGAAGATCAACCCCTGTAGGCCGAGGCCGGCGGCTTCGGAGAGTAGGTCGGCGAAGAACTCGCCGGTGAGGTCGATCTGCTGGGCGCGTGGCGCCACCCGCTCGACACAGAACTCCCCGACGACTGCCAGGAACTGGGCGGCTTCGTCGTCGAGATGTGGCAGCGCGTCTCGGTGAACCGAGCGACTCATCAGCTGCCCACCCCGTTGTCGGCCCACTCGTAACGGATGACTCCGCGCAAGTTCTTGCCCGCAAGCAGATCGTCGTAGGCTTCGTTGATCTGCTCGAGGCGGTACTCACGGGTGACCAGGTCATCGAGGTTCAACTGTCCTGAGTCCCAGAGCCGCAACATGTTCGGGATGTCGTTGCGTGGGTTGCAGCCGCCGTTGAGCGACCCGGTCAGGGTCTTCTGCCACAGCACGAAGTCCGAAGGGTTGACCGGGATGTCCGGCTGGTCGTGACGCGTCAGCCCGACCACGGCCACCACGCCCGCCTTGCGCACCGACCGCACGGCCTGGCCGATCGTCTCAGGCGTGGCGATGGCCTCGAATGCCTTGTCCACACCGACGCCCCAGGTCAGTTCGGTGGCGAATTCGACGGGATCGGTGACGGTGGGGTTGACGGTGTGGGTAGCGCCGAACATCTTGGCCTGCTCGAGTTTCCAGTCACTGATGTCGCAGGCGATGATCCGCTTGGCGCCGGCGATCCGGGCGCCCTGAACGATGTTCATACCGATACCGCCCACACCGTAGACCATCACGTCTTCGCCCGGTGCTACTCCACCGCGGTAGATCGCGGTGCCCACCCCCGTGGTGACGCCACAGGCCACCAGACAGGCCCGTTCCAACCGGTAGTGCGGGTCCACCTTGACCACCGACTGCCCCGGCACCACGGTCCATTCGCTGAACGTCGAGATCAGGCAGAACTGGCCCAACGCGACACCGTCGTCGTCGTGGAACCGGTAAGTGCCGTCGATCTGTGGGCCTTGCACGGTGTGCGCGCCGAGGTCGCAGAGGTTGGTTTGGCCGTCGGTACACCACCGGCAGGTGCCGCAGGACGGCAGATAGGACATCACCACATGGTCGCCCGGCGCGACGTGGGTGATGTTGGCGCCGACCCGTTCGACCACACCCGCACCTTCGTGGCCGAAGATCATCGGAAGTTGGGCGATCTGATCGCCGGTGACATGGTGCATGTCCGAGTGGCACACACCAGAGGCCACCAGGTGTACGAGCACCTCGTTGGGGCCGGGCTCGCCGAGCTCGACCTCCTTGACCTCGAAACGGGTGTTCAGGCCGTAGGTTACGGCTGCTCTGGTACGCATATCAGTACTCCTTGTCAGTATCGGATCGAGCGGCGCGGCGGGCGTCGGAGAACAGCCCCGCAGACATCACGCCGATCTCGTCGGCGAACTTGGGTCGGAATTCCATCAGCGCCACGATCTGTTCTGCGGTCCATCCGGGCGCCACCTCGACGAGGACCGGACCGTCGTCACCGAGCGCGAACACGGCGCGCTCGGTGACGTAGATGACCTCCTGGCCGCGCTTGCGGGCCAGCTCAGCGTTGAAGGTGATCTGGCGGACCCGCTCGATAAATTTGCAGTGCCGGCCTTCGGTGGTGACGTGGGGTTCGCCCTCGGACAGGTCCAGCCGCAGGCCACCGGCGGTCAGCGTGCCGCAGAACACCACCTTCTTAGCCGCCTGCGAGATGTTGATGAACCCCCCGGCGCCGAAGATCCGGCCGTTGACCAGCGACGAGTTGACGTTGCCGTCCTTGTCGACCTCGGCGAAGCCCAGACAGGCGACGTCGAGTCCCCCGCCGTCGTAGAAGTCGAACTGGGAGGCATGCTCGATCATCGCCTCCGGATTCCACGAGACGCCGAAGATCACCCCACGTTCGGGAACCCCTCCGATCATGCCCTGCTCGACGGTCAGCGTGATGTCCTTGAGTCGGTCCTCTTCGAGCGCCACGGTCGCAACCCCGTCGGCCATGCCGACTCCGAGGTTGACCACCGAGGCGTCTGCGATTTCGTCGAGTGCTCTGCGGGCCACCACCTTGCGTTCGGACAGCGGCATCGGCGGCGCCATTCCGAACGGCACGTACACCTCCCCGGAGAACGCCGGGTTGTACTGGGTGATGGCGGTCTGCCACTGGTCTTCCTGCACGACCACCACATCGACGAGGTGGCCGGGCACCACCACGCTCTTCGGACTCAACGTGTGCGTGGCCGCCACCCGCTTGACCTGCGCGATGACCAGTCCCCCGCTGTTTCGGGCGGCCATCGCGGCGGCCAGCACGCCGAGTTTGGCGGTTTCGTGTTCGAGGGTCAGGTTGCCATGCTCATCGGCGGTGGTGCCGCGGATGAACGCCACGTCGAAGACCGGGCTCGGGTAGAAGAGGTACTCCTCGCCGCGCAGTTCCAGGACCTCGACCAGCTCCTCGGTGGTGGAACCGTTGAGTTTTCCGCCGCCCTGCCTCGGGTCGCAGAACGTCCCCAGCCCGACCTTGGTCACCAGACCGGGGCGTTTTGCGGCGCTTTCGCGCAGCAGCTGGGCGAGCACCCCCTGGGGCAGGTTGTATGCCTCGATCTCGTCGTCGTGGGCCATTCTGGACAACGCGGGCGTCATCGCCCAGTGGCCGGCAACCGCGCGTCGCACCAGTCCGGGCTGGGCCAGCACGTCCATGCCCGAGCCGTTACGGTCGCCGATTCCGCTGCAGAAATACACCGAAAGTCCGCCGGGCTCGCCGGTGCGCCGATATCGTTCGGCGAGGGCGTTGATCAGGCCGGACGGCTCGATCACTCCGCCGCCGGAGGCTTCGACCAGGACGCGCGCCCGATCCGGGATGCGATCGATGGCCTCGCTTGCGCTGAGGAACTCGGGTTCGGTTGTCTTGCTGATTCTCATGGCATTGCCCCTCCGCCGTTGACGTTGACGGTCTGACCCGTGACGAAGCTGGACTCCGGCCCAGCCAGCCAGGCCACCGCGGTAGCGACTTCGTCAGGTGTCCCAAATCGGCCCATGACCAGCTGCCTGGTCTTTTGTGCTACCCATTCCGGGGTGGCGTGGGGTGCGGTCATCGGCGTCTCAATCGGTCCCGGTGCAACGCTATTCACCCGGACGGTGGGGCCGAGTTCGCGTGCCAGCGCGCGCGTGAGCCCGGCAACCCCGGCCTTGGATGCGGTGTAGGCGGCACAGTTGATTCCGCCGGTGTACCCGATCTGACTTCCGATGGTGACGATGGTCCCCTCGGTGACCCGCAGGTGCTCGGCGGCGGCTTTCGCGCACAGGAACGTTCCGGTCAGGTTGACCGCCAGCGTCTTGTTCCACGTCGCCAGGTCCAGCTCGTCGAGGTACAGCTGCTCCATGACGCCGGCGAGCGTGACGAGTGTGTCGATTCGGCCGTACTCCGCGATAGTCGCCGAGACCAGCTGCGCGACATCGTGTTCCGAGGTGACGTCGGCCGCCACGACCAGCGCCTGTTCCTGGTTCGGGGCTGGCCCTCCGGGGTGGTATCCCAGCGCGAGCCGGAATCCGTCCTTGCCCAGGCGCGCGGCCACGGCACGGCCGAGACCGCCGTCGGCGCCGGTGAGCAGTGCTACCCGCTCAGACATCGGAGACCGTTCCCTGGAACGCGAGCTTCATAACGGCTTCCTCACTGGCCTCGGCGCGGTCGAGCTCGCCGACTGTGCACCCACCGCGCATGACGATGATGCGGTCGGAGGCGCCGAGCAGTTCCGGCAGCACCGAGGACACCATGATGATCGCCATGCCCTCGTCGGCGAGTCCTCTAATCAGCCGGTGCACTTCGGCTTTGGCGCCCACGTCGATGCCACGGGTGGGCTCGTCGAGCAGGAGTACCCGTGGCCGTGTCGCAAGCACCTTGGCTAACGCGACCTTCTGTTGGTTACCGCCGGACAGCGCGCCCACAGGCATGGTTGGGCTGGCGGCCTTGATTCGGAGTTCACCGAAGAACCGATCGACGATGGCCGATCCGCGCCGCCTCCGCAACCACGGACCGCTGCTCATTTGTTCCAGGCTGGCCAACTCGATGTTCGTGCTGATCGGCAGCTGCAGATGTAGACCCTGGTTCTTGCGATCCTCGGGCACCAGCGCCACCCCGGCGGCCAACGCCTGGCCGGGGTGGCGGGGTCGGTGGGGTTTCCCGTCGAGCCGCATCTCGCCAGTGGTGATGCGGGTGCCCCCGAAGATCGCGGCGAGTAGTTCGGTGCGTCCACTGCCGACCAGTCCTCCGATGCCGAGGATTTCCCCGGGACGCACCGACAACGACGCCTCCCGAACCCCTGGCGCGCCGACGCCATTGATCGTGAGCAGCGCTTCGGTCGCTCCGGTGTGCCCGCCGGGACCCTCGTGACCGTGGTAGAGCACGTCGAGGTTGCGGCCGATCATGTGCTTGATCAACGACTCCTCGGTGAACTCGGCGGCGGGACCCGTGACGATGTGTTTGCCGTCGCGCAGCACGGTTATGGTGTCGGCGTACTCCAGCACTTCGGGCAGGTCGTGGCTGATCAACACGACCGCCGTGCCGGCATCGCGCAGCTCCCGCAGAAGTCCCAGGAGTCGGACCGAATCATCATGCGGCAGTGATGAAGTCGGCTCGTCGAAGAACACGATGCGGGAGTCCTGAGCGAGGATCCGGGCGATCTCGACGAGCTGCTGCTCGGCGATGGACAGCGAACCGGCCTGGCGGCGGGGGTCGATGTCCAGGCCCACCCGGTGCAGGTACTGCCTGGCGCGCTCGGCGAGTTTGCGGCGATCGATGACGCCCCAACGGGCCGGTTCGGCGCCGACGAGCACGTTTTCGGCGACCGAGATGCTGCCGATCACCGACAGCTCCTGGTGCACGATCGCGATGCCCAGCGCGGCGGCGTGGTCCGGGTTCTTGGGCCGGACCGTCTCCCCGTCGAGGGTGATCGCGCCGGAGTCGGCGGTCTCGAAGCCCGACAGGATTTTCGACAGGGTCGACTTGCCCGCGCCGTTCTCCCCGATCAGGGCGTGAATCCGGCCCGGCTGCAGCGTTACGGACACGTCCTCGAGCGCCGCAACCCCGGCGTAGCGTTTGGTGATGCCCGTGGCCGACAGTGATGCGGTGCGTTCGGGTGTGGCCACGGTCATGTTCCGGGCTCCCCTCGGGTGACGCGATCGAGCACGACCGCGGCGACCACCACAGCACCAGTGACGATCTGTTGCCAATAGAACGGAACGTTCATCAGGGTCAGGCCGTTGCCGAGCACCGCGATCACCAGTGCGCCGAGGAATGTCCCAGCCAACCGGCCGCGTCCGCCGAACAAGCTGGTGCCGCCAACGACCACTGCTGCGATGACGTCGAGCTCGAAACCCACCGAGCCGGCGGGCTGACCCGAGGACAGCTTGGCGGTCAGGATCATCGACGCCACTCCGGCACACAACCCGGCGAAAGTGAAAGCGAACAACGTCACCCGCGACACTCGGATGCCGGACAACCGCGCCGCCTCGCGGTTGCCGCCGACCGCGTAGATTCGCCGGCCGATCTTCAGGCGGTGCAAGATCACGTAGCCGACTGCGAACGTTGCCGCCATGATGATGACCGGGATGGGGACGGGCCCGACCTTGCCGATCCCGATCGCGGTGAAGGCCGAGTTGTTGATCGAGATCGGGTAGCTATTGGTCACCAGCAGGGCAACACCGCGCAGCGCGGTCAGCGTGGCCAGTGTGGCAATGAAGGCCGGCACCTTGGCCACGGTGACCAGTACGCCGTTGAGCAGGCCGCAGGCTGTGCCAACAACCAGGCTCAACAGCACTGCCACCAGCGCTGAAGCGCCGGTCGACAGGATCGCGTGCTGCAGGTACAGCGCGCACACGCTGCCGGTCAACGCGACCACCGAGCCGACCGACAGATCGATGCCGGCGACCAGGATCACGACTGTCGCACCGACCGCGGCTACCGCGGTGATGGATACCTGCTGCAGAACGTTGGTCAGGTTGCTACCGGAGGTGAAATTCGGTGCAGTGATGGCGAAGAAGACCGCGAGAAGAACCAGCGCGACGACTGGGCCCAGTTGCGCGAGTTCGCGAATGCCGCGCCCCCGAAGCCCGGAGCGTGACTCCGGGCTGTCGGCGGCCCCGGCTGGTTTACGTGCTGCCGTGGTGGTGGTCATTGTTTCTCCGAGGGATCAGAAAGCGGGTTCGACCGAACCGGAGTCGATCGTCTGCTTGGTCACGAGATCCTCTGAGAGAACCACGAACTCGGGGACGGGGTTGCCCCGCAGATACTCGACGACCTCATCGACCAGGATTCCGGCGGTGGGCTTGTGGATGACGGTGGCCAGCGCCTGACCGTCGGTGATGGCGGTGAACATATCGGACTCACCGTCGAGACCCACGACGTCGACGCCGGTGCGGCCACTGGACGTGAGTGCGGCAATGCCACCGAGGGCGGCTTCATCGTTGGCGCCGAACAGCAGGTCGATGTCCGGATTGGCGGCGATCATGTTTTGCGCGGCCTCCTCAGAGTCCCCGCGGCGGTAATTGCCCGGCTGTTCGGCCACGATGTTGAACGTGCAGGCCCGCAGCAACGGCAGCAGGAACGAATTGACCCGTGCGTCGCTGGATGCGTCACCGGGGATACCCGATATCACGGCGACGTTGATGTCGTCCTGGCCCTCGTAGTGCTCAACGACCCACTCGCCCAGCTGCTTTCCTTCGTTGGCATAGGGGGCCAGCACCTGAGAGGCAGGGTCGACGCCCAACATGCCCTTCTGGGTGAAGAAGTACGGGATATTCTCGGCTTCGGCCTGGTCCAGCACCGCATCGAGGCCCTGGGTGGTGGCCGGCATCATCATCAGCGCATCGGTGCCTTGGGCGATCGCTGTTTGGATGTCGTTGAACTGCTGGTTGACGTCGTCGTTCGCGCTGACCACGTTGATCTGCACACCGTTCCTCGCGGCGGCTTCCTCGGCCAGCTCCTTCTGCTTGACCAGGAAAGGATGGCTGAGCCCCTCGATGGAGAAGGTGATCGTGATGGGATCGTCGGGCCCCATCGGGTTGGGGTTGGTGTTCTCGTTCTCCCCCGATTCCTCGGCGGCAATGCCGTAGAGATTGGAGGCTAGAGACTGCTGGATCGAAGCGATCCGATCGCGGTTCTCGGCGCAGCCGCCGTCGTCGATCTGGACCTCGGCCGGCGCGGCCGTCCCGGATGGGTCGGCATTGTTGTCGACGCTGGTGCTGCAGGCCGTCATGGTGACAGCGGTCGCGGCACAGATCATGGTGGGTAGGACGGCGCTAATCTTCATTGATTCTCTCCTTTGCGAACGCGACGACAGCCGATCCGCTGACCAGGGTGGTGCGGGTGGAGTCGTCGACGACTGTGATGGTGAAGGTGGCCCTTCGGGTTGCCCTATCCAGCGCTGAACAGGTAGCCAGCGCAGTGACGCTGCTGCCCGAATACGCGGGGGCCTTCAGGTCGAACGCGTATTTGGTGGATACGCCGCCGGGGGCGACCAGCTTGGTCAGCGCGGTCTGTACGTAGCCGGCGACCAGCAGACCGTGGGCGACGGGACGGCCGAAGCTCGTGCTCTGCGCATAGGTGGTGTCCTCGTGGATGGGGTTGTGATCCCCGGTCAGCGTCGCGTACTGCTCGATGACGGAGTCGTCGATGACGGCCGTGTGGGTTGCGGTGTCGCCGAGCTCGAGGTCGGCGATGCTCTTGACGATCATTGGCCTTCAACGCTTTCGGCTGGCTGCACGGGTTGGTAACGGCGAATCAGTTCGGCACTGATCGCTTCGGCGGCCCCGGTGACTTGTTCGGCGAACTTGGTCCGGAGATCCTCCTCGCTGACCCGGAAGATCGGACCGCCGACACACACGGACGCGACCACGTTGCCGGCGGCGTCGAGCACGGGTGCGGCGATTGATCGGACACCGAGCTCGCGCTCCTCAAGGTTGAGCGCATAGCCGTCGCGACGGATCTCGTACATGGCCTCACGCAGCTCGGCGTGGCTCGTGATGGTCGACGGGGTATAGCGCGGCAACTCGAGCTGGTCGATGATCCGGTCACCGACGCCGGGCGGCAGGAAGGCCAAGATCACCTTTCCCTGGCTGGTTCCGTGCAGTGGAAGTTGCTGCCCCTCTTCGCCGTACATCTGCACGGAGTGCGACGAGCGCATGACGACCAGGTACACCAGCTGCAGCCCCTCGCGAACCGCGAGGAAAACCGTCTCGGTGGTGTCGTCGCGCAGCTGTGCCAGCACCGGTCGGGCGATCTCGTCGAGCGAGGCATGGTCGACTCCGTCGCCGACGAGCACGCGCATCTGAGGACCGGGGATGTACTTGCCGTCCTCGTTCTGAACGGCGAAGCCACGGTCGCACAGCACCCGCAGCAAGCGGTGCGCCGTGGGAGCGGTCAGATTGGTGGCTTTTGCGACTTCGCCCGCGGTGGCACCCGGGTTCAGCGACACTTCGGTGAGGATGTCCAGAACTCGGTAGGCGCTCTGCGCGCCCGAGATCTCCATAATGTGGAGCTCCTATCCATATCGTGGATGTGAGCTAGACCATAAGCCGCGCGCAAAAAAGAGTCAAGCCTCACCTTGAGCGTCTTTTCGGGGTCGGTCACACAGTTTCGTCACGTGACATATGAGCATGCCGCTGCTCGTGGGCCGAACTGGCACGACCGTCCAACTCTCCATCGCGCGACCACACCGACCTCCATGGCACAAAGGGTCTCCACGCCGCGAAGGGGAAGTCCACCACCCAGAGAGGTGGGGGCTGAGACGTTGCAGCTAAGCCTGCGGCCAAGACGCCGCAGCCAAGAAGTTGCCGCATACGTGCGCCACGGCCGCTACCGTGGCGTCTGAGTTCGTGAAGAATATGAGGTGTTCAGATGCAGGCCTTTCGTGAAGCCGTGGAAGCCCGTGACACCGATGCGATGGCAGCACTGCTGGCCGACGACGTCGTATTCACCAGCCCGGTGGCATTCAAACCGTATCCCGGCAAGCCCATCACGACCGCGATCCTGCGCGGCGCCATGCGGGTGTTCGAGGATTTCCGCTACGTCCGCGAGATCAGCGACGCCAACGGGCGTGATCATGCCCTGGTGTTCCAAGCGACCGTCGCGGGCAAGGAAGTCACCGGGTGCGACTTCCTGCATGTCAACGACGACGGGATGATCGACGATTTCATGGTGATGGTGCGACCGCTGGCGGGCGCGACCGCCCTCGCCGAGGCGATGGGCGCCCAATTCGACCGCATCCAGCAGGAGGCGGCCGAATCGAGCAGCTGAGCCGGAGCGCAGCGGATATCAGCAAGTGCTGCAAGGATTCTCGATACCAACAGCTTCGCAGCTCGGCTTTTCCGAGCCCACTTCCGCTGGCGCCACGAGGAATCCGCAACGCCGTTACTCGTAGTTGATACCCTCCAGGCGGAAATCCTGTGTGGTGAAGTCGATCTGCGCGGCCGGATTGGCGACCGCGGTCGTCATACCCGACCCGAACGCGCCATGCCGATCGAACAGTGTGGCCGTGCCCACGGCGATGCCCGCCGCAGCGTGATGGGAGGTGGCCTGGATACCGACCCACTCGTCGACGGGCAGCCGCGATAGCGCGATGGTCAGATCGCCGTTGATGTAGCCCACGCCGGCGCTGCCCAAGTTGGTCACCAGGCTCGTCGCCTCGGCCACTGTCGCGGCCCGCACGAACGGCGAATTTCGCCGTCCCGCCACGATGGCGATCGAGTCGTTGAAAAACCTTTTACGCGAGGCATTCTGGTGTGCGGCGGGGCTGCGGGTCCACCCCGCGTCGTCGCTGCCGATATGAGGGAACACGGCATCGTCGGGCGGCGGGGGCACCGGGAACGTCTCCGCCGATTCCCATAGGGTTCCCGGCGGCGGGGCTGACGGCCTGAACTGCACGAGGGTTGCCCGCGCCACCATCTGCGCGCCCTGCAACACCCTGCATGCGGCGCTGTGCACTCGCCGGCCTTCACGGACCACTTCGACGTCGACAGTCGTGTGGGCGTTTCGGGCCGCGCGGAGAAGATCCACGGTTAGCCTGGCCGGCTGGAATTCCACTGCCCCGCATTGGTCTTCGAGCGCCAGAGCGGCAAGGCCGACAATGGCAGGACCGTTGAGATGGTCATCGCCCCAGTGGCTCTGGGCATAGGGTGTGGGGTCGAAGCCCGCGCCGGTGGCGGTGAAGTATGCCGCGGCCACTTCAGGTGTACCTGCCGCCGTTGACGCCGAGGATCCGCCCGGTGATATGGCCGGCCTCCTCGGAGACCAGGCACGCGCACGCCGCGGCGATATCCTCGGGCCGGCCGATCCTGCGTACCGGGGCGGCGTCGATGGTCGCGACGTGATAACCGTCGGCACGTGGCCGCTCGGCCACCGCGCGTCCGATCCCCGATCCCCCGCCGGTGACTACCGCGGTCTTCATCTGTGGTCCTTTCCTCGGCGCCGAGGGGCGCGGTCCGCCGGGAGCGACTGCGTCCTGGTGCGAAACAGCGACAGCTGGCCGCGTAGTGGAATCCCGTTCGTCGGCCATCGTCTGCAGCCAGATCCCGGCGAAGCGTGCCGGTCTTCCGATAGACCTCCCGTCGACCGGCTCCTTGACGAACGTAAAGTAACAGCGCTGGCCGATCGGCAAACAGCGCGGGTCGGATCAGCGGTTCAGTTGCCAGACTCGCGCCGACAGCACTGTGGCGAACGCACACCACAGCGGGTAGGCCGACAGTGCCAGACCCGCCGGCGCATTTACCGCAGCCGCGCGACGGGTCAGATCGGCGCTGCTCACCGTGAGCACCCCGGCTAGCAACGTCGCAGGACCTAGCAGGCGACGGTTGAAGAACACCCAGCTCCAACCCGCGTTCAGTGCCAGGTTCGCGGCCAACGCGCCGGTGTAGGCACGTGCCTGTTCGGTGTCGCCACGCGCACCCAGGGTGTCGATCGTCGATGCCGACACCGCGGCGATGTCGGAGTACAGGACGTTCCATGCGATCGGGAACGCCAGCCGCGGCGGCTGAAAGCCCGGCTTCTTCAAGCGCTGATACCACGCCGATTCGACAGCGGGTTTGGTTGCCAGCCCGCCCACTGCGGCTGCGGAAAACGCGGCCGCAGTCGTCTTCACCAGTGTCGACGCACGCATAGTCATCCCTTTCTGCACGGGTGAGCCCACCGCGCGCGGTGCCGATTACCCCTTTCACGGTGTCACGAATCGGACGACGCCGAACCGATATTGGCTCTGCTGCCCTCCCGTGGCAGCTGGCTCCCCGCAACCAGTTGTCGGCGCTGCCGAGCGGCCGGAGATAATCGCGATGGAAACACAGAACAGCTAACGATCGGAGCGCGCGTGCACGGCAGCGGTGTCGCCCGACCAGCCGCGACGTTCGGCAATCCGGTGAAGCACCCACAGCTGCTCGTAATCGGGCTCGGCGTGGTGGTGCTGACCGTCGCGGTTCTTCAGACTGCCGTGGTGCCCGTGCTGGGCGTCATCGCCGTTCAGCTCAACGCATCGGCAACGGCCGTCAGCTGGGCGGTCACGGCCAACCTGCTGGCGGCCGCCGCGATGACCCCGTTGATCGGACGTCTGGCCGATCTGCACCGCAAAAAACGCGTTCTGCTCGCGGTGCTCATTGTGGTGCTGGTGGGCTCGGTGCTGGCCGCGACCACATCTTCGCTGCCCCTGCTCATTTTCGGCCGGGTGTTGCAGGCCGCCTCCTTCGCGCTGTACCCGATCAGCATCGCGATCCTGCGTGAAGAACTCGCACCTTCGCGCATGGTGTCGGCAATCGCGGTGTTGTCGGGAACGTTGGGATTCGGCGGTGGCGCCGGCCTGGTCGTGGTGGGACTGTTGATGAGCGGCGACGCCGACTATCACCGAGTGTTCTGGTTGACCACTGGCTTCACCGCGTTCGTCATCCTGCTCGTGACGGTGCTCGTCCCCGATCGGCCCCGCAGCGCGACCGGCTCGATCGATTGGCTGGGCGCTGCGGGCCTGGCCGCCGGGTTGGCGGCGGTCCTGCTGGCGATCACCCAGGGCAACGTGTGGGGGTGGGGTTCACCGCGCACCGTGGGGACAGCAGTGGGAGGTGTCGCGGTGCTAGTCGGCTGGTGGCTGTGGGAGAAACACGCCGCGCGGCCCCTGGTGTCCATCCGGATGTTGACCCGACGGCCGATGCTGCTCACCAACCTGGCGACCGTCAGCGTCGGCATGGGCCTGTATTTCGCGTTCCTGGGCCTCACCCAGTTCGTCCAGACGTCCCCGCAAAACGCCGGGTACGGCTTCGGTGCCACGGTGTTGCAGGCCAGCGTCATCTACCTGCTACCGGGCGCGCTCACCGGGTTCGTCATCGCGCTGATCTCCGGACGCTTCATCGACCGGTACGGCGCCCGGCCGGTCCTGATCGTCGCCGCGCTGGCGGGCATCGCCGGGTTTGTGTTCATCGCGTTCGCCCACACTTCTGCGTGGCAGGTGATCGTGGCCAGCATCCTGGCCAACGCATACATCAGCCTCGGCTATGGAGCGCTGCCCGCGCTGGTGCTCGCCGAAGCCGAAACCGGCGAGACGGGGATCGCGACGGGCATGAACGCCATTGCGCGCACGATCGGAGGATCGATCGCCGCGGCGGTGGTGGCGGTGCTGCTGGGTCGCACCACCTCGGCCGGGGCGCCCATGGAGAGCAGCTTCGTGGCAACCTTCGTGGCCGGCGCCGTGACCGCGATCCTGGCCATCGGGTTGATCGCCGCGTCGCACCAGCGACCGCGACGCACCGATTCCGTCGAGGAGCGCTACGAATCGCGCGCGCTGAACCACGAGTGGGGCTGAGCGGCAAAGAGCGGCCCGACCTTGCCCGGCCCGGCCCGGTCCGGCTCAGTGCAGTTCGGCGAGGTTGCGCACTGATTTGCGCACATCGCCGCGAATCACCCTGGCGACCAGCCCACCGATCGGCGTGTTGAGCAGGCCGCCGGACAGCCCAGCGATCACGTGGAAAATCGAGCCTTCTTCGCCGCCGTCTTGCCCGCTTTCGTGTCCTTGTACCCCGCCTGAACGGCGCGGTTCGACCTTCATCGTCAATCCGATCCGCACCCCGCCACGGCCGGTGCCGACCAGCTCGATCTCCTTGGGTTCGTCGTAGCGGGTCACGCGCCAGTCGATGACGTTGCGGAATCCTTTGACCTTGATACATGAGGTCACCGTGGTGCCCACCTCGATCTCACCGGGCACCGCGCTGCGCCAGCCCCCGAAGATCGTCAGCCACTCGTCGAAGCGGCTCAGATCCGAGGCCAGCGACCAGGCTCGCTCGGGGGTGAGCCCGGAGGACACCGATATTTCGACAGACGCCATCTGCGTTACCTACCCCGCGTGATCATCGTGGTAAACGAAGGGCGCGCGACGTCCTCTGCTGCAAAAATCGAAACCTACGACGATTCCAGCCGGCCTATTGACGGTCAGGCGACAGTGCAGCACGCCCCCGATCCCACGAATTCACGCGTCATCGACCGCGATTGCCGAGGGATTCGATTGTGGATTTGTAAATTCGTTGCGGATTCGCTTGCGAAGGTCGTCGGCATCCGCGATGGTTTATCCACAACTCCCACGGTTGCCTGAGGAGGTCCCGCGCTGACCGGCACACATACAACCGCCGCAGACCCGACGGCGGGATCCGAGACCGCCCCCGAAAGGGGCGGCCCGGTCATCGAGATCGACCATGTCACGAAGCGTTTCGGCGACTACCTCGCCGTCTCCGACGCCGACTTCACCATCGCCCAGGGAGAGTTCTTCTCCATGCTGGGCCCGTCGGGCTGCGGCAAGACCACCACCCTGCGGATGATCGCCGGGTTCGAAACCCCCTCCGAGGGCGCCATCCGGCTCGAGGGCACCGACGTGTCGAGGACACCGCCGAACAAGCGCAACGTCAACACGGTGTTCCAGAACTACGCGCTGTTCCCGCACATGACGGTATGGGACAACGTGGCCTACGGTCCGCGCTCGGCGAAACTGGACAAGCGCCACGGAAAAGGCACGGTCCGCAAGCGCGTTGACGAGTTGCTCGAGACCGTCCGGCTCAGCGACTTCGCCCAACGCAAGCCCGCGCAACTGTCCGGCGGCCAGCAGCAGCGTGTCGCCTTGGCACGGGCACTGGTCAATTATCCCAGCGCCCTACTGCTCGACGAGCCGCTCGGAGCGCTGGATCTCAAGCTGCGCCACGTGATGCAGTTCGAGCTCAAGCGCATCCAGCGTGAGGTCGGGATCACGTTCATCTACGTGACCCACGACCAGGAAGAGGCGCTGACCATGAGTGACCGAATCGCGGTCATGAACGCCGGCAATGTCGAACAGATCGGTACTCCGACCGAGATCTACGACCGCCCGGCCACGGTGTTCGTTGCCAGCTTCATCGGGCAGGCTAACCTGTGGCCGGGCCGTCAAACCGGTCGCGCCAACCGGGATTTCGTCGAGATCGACGTCCTCGGCTCGACGCTGAAGGCCCGGCCGGGCGATACCGCCATCGAACCGGGTGGCAACGCCACCCTCATGGTGCGCCCCGAACGCATCCGGGTGTCCCCGTCGTCGCAAGAAGCCCCCCGCGGAGACGACGCAGGTGTGCGCGCCACCGTGACCGATCTGACCTTCCAGGGCCCGGTGGTCCGGCTGTTGATGGCCGCACCGGACTCCTCGACGATCGTCGCGCACGTCGGACCGGAGCAGGACCTGCCCATGCTGCGCCCGGGCGACGAGGTGTACGCGTCCTGGGCGCCCACCTCGTCTCTGGTCCTGCCCAGCGCCGACGTTCCGACCAGTGAAGATCTCGAGGACATGCTCGACGATTCCTGATCCCCCGGCCTGAGGGCCGACACCACGACACCATCTCCGCCCTGGAGCCGAAGAAAGGCACGTTTCGCCATGTCCCGTGATATCGATCCCCGCCTGCTGGCCCGGCTCGGCGCAAACCGCACCACGCGCCGTCGCTTCCTCGGCGGCAGCGCCGCGGCGGCCGCCGGGTTGACTCTCGGCTCGTCGTTGTTGGCTGCCTGCGGCTCCGACAGCGATACGACGGCAACACCCAGCGACGACGGCGGACCCGCCAGCGGCACGCTGCGAATCTCGAACTGGCCGCTGTACATGGCCGACGGGTTCGTCGCGGCGTTCCAGACCGCCTCGGGCATCACGGTCGACTACAAGGAGGACTTCAACGACAATGAGCAGTGGTTCGCCAAGGTCAAAGAGCCGCTGTCGCGCAAGCAGGACATCGGCGCCGATCTCGCCGTGCCGACGACCTACATGGCCGTGCGCCTGCATCAGCTCGGCTGGCTGAACAACATCAGCCACGATGCCGTGCCGAACATGAAAAACCTGCGCACCGACCTGCTCGAGGCCAGCGTCGACCCGGGCCGCGAGTTCAGCGCCCCCTACATGTCGGGGCTGGTCGGCATCGCCTACAACAGGGCAGCCACCGGCCGGGACCTATCCACGATCGACGACCTGTGGGATCCGGCGTTCAAGGGCCGGGTCAGCCTGTTCTCCGACGCCCAGGACGGACTCGGGATGATCATGCTCTCGCAGGGCAACTCGCCGGAAAACCCGACCGCCGAGAGCGTCCAACAGGCCATCGACGTCGTTCGTGAGCAAAACGAACTGGGCCAGATCCGCAGGTTCACCGGAAACGACTACGCCGATGACCTTGCAGCCGGCAACATCGCTGTGGCACAGGCATATTCCGGTGACATCGTCCAGTTGCAGGCCGACAACCCCGACCTGCAGTTCGTGGTGCCCGAGTCGGGCGCGACCACGTTCGTCGACACCATGGTGATCCCCTACACCACCCAGAACCAGAAGGCCGCCGAAGCGTGGATCGACTACGTCTACGACCGGGCCAACTACGCCAAGCTGGTGTCGTTCGTCCAGTACATCCCGGTGCTCTCGGACATGACCGAGGAGCTCGAGAAGATCGATCCGGAATCGGCGAGCAATCCGCTGATCAACCCCCCGCAGGAAGTGCTGGACAAGTCGAAGGGCTGGGCTCCACTCACCGATGAGCAGACCCAGGAGTTCAACACCGCGTACGCCGCTGTAACCGGCGGCTGAGGAGCGCACACATGGCAGGTGTAGCCACCAGCAGCCGGCAGCGGAGCAAGATCGCTCCGTATCTGATGGTCCTGCCCGCGCTCGTGTACCTCGGGATCTTTTTCGTGGTGCCGTTCTTCTCGTTGGCGCGAACGTCGTTGTCGGAGAGCAGCGGATCGGTGTTTCTGCCGACGTTGACCTTCGCATGGGATTTCGGCAACTACACCGACGCGTTCAGCGAGTACCGCGAACAGATCTTGCGATCCTTCGGATACGCGTTCGTGGCCACGATCTTGTGTCTGCTGATGGCGTTCCCGCTGGCGTACGTGATCGCGTTCAAAGCGGGCCGGTACAAGAACCTGATCCTGGGCCTGGTCATCCTGCCGTTTTTCGTGACGTTCCTGATCCGCACACTGGCGTGGAAGACGATCCTGGCCGACGAGGGGTGGGTGGTCAGCGCGCTGGGCACAATCGGCCTGCTTCCCGAAGAGGGCCGACTGCTGTCCACCAGTTGGGCCGTGATCGGCGGGCTGACCTACAACTGGATCATTTTTATGATCCTGCCGCTCTACGTCAGCCTGGAAAAGATCGATTCGAGGCTGCTCGAAGCGTCCAAGGACCTGTACTCCTCGGCCACCCGCAGCTTCGGTAAAGTGATCCTGCCGTTGTCGATGCCCGGTGTGCTAGCCGGCAGCATGTTGGTGTTCATCCCCTCGGTGGGTGACTTCATCAACGCCGACTACCTGGGCAGCACGCAAACGACGATGATCGGCAACGTCATCCAGAAACAGTTCCTGGTGGTCAAGGACTATCCCGCTGCCGCAGCACTGTCGCTGGTGCTGATGTTGATCATCCTCGGCGGGGTGCTGCTGTACACCCGCGCGTTGGGGACGGAGGATCTGGTATGACCGCCCAGGCGGGCGCGACGGCAAGCACCGCTGCCAAGCACACGTCCCATCCCAAAAAGGTTCGGGCCCGGTATAACTGGGGCGATCTGCTGTTGCGACTCGCCGCCACACTGGTTCTGCTGTTTTTGTTCCTGCCGATCTTCGTCATCATTCTGTTCTCGTTCAACAAACCCCTGGGCAAGTTCAACTACACCTGGCAGGGTTTCACGTTCGAGAACTGGGCCGACCCATTCAAGTATCCGCCGCTGACCGACGCCCTGCTGCTGAGCCTCAACGTCGCCGCGGTCTCCACGGCGATCGCGCTGGTGCTGGGCACTCTGGTCGCGATCGCGCTGGTCCGGCAAAGGTGGCGAGGCCAGCGCGCGGTCGACACGTTTCTGGTGCTGCCGCTCACCGCTCCCGAAGTGGTGATCGGCGCAGCGCTGCTGACATTGTTCCTGGATTTCGGTTGGGCGGCCGGATACGTCACGATCTTGATCGCCCACATCGCGTTCGAGGTGAGCTTCATCGCGATGACCGTGCGCGCCCGGGTGCGTGGGTTCGACTGGACGCTCGAGGACGCGTCGCTGGATCTCGGCGCCGGACCCTTGCGTACCTTCTTCCGAGTCACGCTGCCGTTGATCGTGCCGGGCATCATCGCCGCGGCCATGCTGTCGTTCGCGTTGTCGCTCGACGACTTCATCATCACCTATTTCGTCAGCGGTTCGACGGTGACGTACCCGCTCTACGTCAACGCAGCAGTGAAAGCGGCGGTGCCGCCGCAGATCAACGTGTTAGCGACTGCGATCCTGCTGATCAGCCTGCTGCTGCTGGCAGTCGGCACACTGTGGCGCCGAAGGAGATTCGATAGCTAGCCGTGAAGCTAGGACGCACCGTCGAGGCGCACCCGCACCGTCACACGCCCCCGCTCGTCGCGGCGAGCCACCGCGTGACCGCTCCGATCCGCACCGTCGAGCGCGACGAACGTGATCGGCCCACCCTCACCGGTGAAGTTGCGCCACCAGTTCTTCGAATCAGGTGCCATCACCCGGATGACGACTTCGTCGCCGGTTCGACGGTAGTTGACCGGAGTTTGGAAGGTCTTGCCTGAGCGGCGCCCCGAATAGCGGATCAGCACCATGCTGCGGCGAAGGAGCCCACCGATGCCCGGCATATCGAGCAGCCGCGCCGCGCCGGAGTTGAATACCCCTACCAGGGGCGAGTCGAAGATTCCACCGGCCATGCCTACACAGTAACGGCGGACGCGGGCTCGCTCACCCGACCTCCATCGGCACCGGCGCGGCACGAGCCCCGCCACGGGCCGCCCCGATCCCGGCAGCCACGACGAAACAAATCCCGATCAGACCCGCCAACGCCGGCACCTGATGAAGCACCACGAACCCCACAGTCATCGCAAGGGCCGGCTCCAGACTCATCAGCGTGCCAAAGGCGGACGTGGTCAGCCGGCGCAACGCCAGCAACTCAAGAGCAAACGGCACCACCGGCAACAGCACCGCGATACCCACACCAAGCAACAGGATCTGCGGTGTCATCCGCTCGAATACGGCGGGACCGACGGCCAGGGTGGCGATCAGACCGGCGACCGGCATCGACACCGCCAACCCATTGATACCACTGACCTGGTCACCGACCCGCTGGGTCAGCAAGATGTAGCCCGCCCAGCATGCGGCGGCGGCCAACGCGTACCCGACGCCCACCGGATCGATGGCGCCGGACCACGGTTGGGTGAGCAGCAGGACTCCCAGCGCAGCCAACCCCGGCCAGAGCACGCGGCCGCGGCTTCCCGGTCGTCCATGGCCACAGGCCACCGCCACCGTGAGCGGTCCAAGGAACTCCAACGCGCTTGCCGTGCCGAGCGGGATACGGTCGACCGCCGCCATGAACAGCAGCGTGACCCCGGCGGTGACCACTCCGAGCAGCACACACGCCAAGAAGCTCCTGCGGGTGTAGGCGGATCGGCGGGGACGCACGATGACCAGCAGCAGAGCCCCTGCCCACGCCAACCTCAGCCATGCCACTCCCCCGACGCCGATGTCGTCGATCAACGTGACCGACAGCGCTAAGCCCACTTGCAAGGACACCATGGCGCCAACCGCCATCAACGCGCCCGTGCGCGCCTCGTTTGCCGCCGTCCCGGCGTTGACGCTCGCTGTCATGCCTGCATTGAACGGGACCACCACTGTTGCAGTCCACGTGATTCTTACGGACATACCGTTCGCAAAATATGAACGGTATGTCGGCGAGGGGGGACACTCCGAGGGTGGAAACCCGCCGCCTCGAACTGCTTCTGGCCCTCTCTCGGCTCGGCTCGATGCGCGCCGTGGCCGAGGCGCACCACCTCACGACCTCGACGGTGTCCCAACAGATCGCCGCTTTGGCCCGCGAGACCGGGGCGGCACTGATCGAACCCCAGGGCCGACACGTGCGGCTCACTCCGGCCGGCCGGCGGCTGGCCGACCATGCTGTCACGATCCTGGCTGCGGTCGACAGCGCCCGCCTCGACCTGGACCCCGGAGCCGAACCCGCGGGGACGGTACGCATAGGTGGGTTCGCCACTGGTATCCGGGTGTCGTTGTTGCCGATCGTCGACGAACTGCGCGAACAGCATCCCGGGGTCCGGTTGGTGATCAGCGAACACGAACCCATCGAGGCGTTTCGCCTGCTGACCGACGACGATCTCGACCTGGCACTGAGCTACGACTACAACCTGGCTCCGGCATCGCCGGGGGCTGCCCTCGAAGCCGTTCCGCTGTGGTCGACGCGGTGGGGGTTGGGCGTGCCCGTCGGGTCTGCGACCAACGTCGCCGAATTCGCCAAATCCACCTGGATCGTCAACTCCCGCAACACCGCAGACGAGATTGCGGTGCGCACGTTGGCCTCACTTGCCGGGTTCTCCCCGAACATCGGTCACCAGATTGACAGCCTCGACCTGGTCGAGGAGCTCATCGTGGCAGGTTTCGGCGTGGGTTTGTTGCCCACGGACAGACCGACCGCCGCGGGCGTCAAGGTCCTGCCGCTCGAAGATCCGACCGTGACGCTGACGGCCTATGCCGTGACCCGACGGGGCCGCACCGAGTGGCCACCATTGCGGGTCGTGTTGGACCGGCTACGCCCCCGCACCGGTCAGCCCGGGCACTCAGCCTGGCCACGCCCGCAGGCCGCCCCCTGATCTGTGCGCTCGTCCCGGTGGCGGTCCTCGGGCGAGTCATCAGCATCGGGCGGTCAGCCAGTCAGCTTGGCGCCGCACGAAGTTGGCGTCGACGACCGCGCCGTGCCCGGGCACATAGGCGGCACCGGCACCGCCCATGTCGATCAGCCGATGCAACGTGGCTGGCCACGCCGCCAGATCGGAGCGCTCGTCAAGACATGGGTCACCTGACTCTTCGACCAGATCGCCGCAGAACACCACGGTGCGTTCAGCACCGGTGACGACGGCTGTCAGGTCGTGGTCGGTGTGCCCGCGCCCAGGATGACCGATGGCCACGTTGAGGTCACCGAAATGCAGCACCGCCTCGGCCGTCGCGTCGTCGGGTGACCCGAGCGCCGCCAGTGCACGGTCCACGCGTTCCGCGTCGGCGCCGTGCCGCAACGCGTCGGCACGCAGGTATGCATGCCCGGCGGTCATCGTCGCCACTACTCGGGCGGCACAGTATGTGCGGGCCTGCGCGAACACCGAATACCCGAGAATGTGGTCGAAGTGATGGTGGGTCAGCAGCACATGGCCGACGTCGTGCCCGGTGAGCGCGCGGACATCGGCGGCAACGGCGCGAGCTTCGTCCAACGTGGTACCGGCGTCGACCAGCAGAACCTCACCACCGGCCGCGACCAGACCGATTGTCACATCGCAGAACGGCAACCGACACCGCCACACGTGGCTGGTGAGCTGCTCCCAGACCTGATTCAGCACGGGTTCGGCCACCCTGTGACGTTACTCCGCACCCCGGGTTTGTCCGCGGGTCCGGCGGGGAACACAGGCCCCATGTTGATCCGTCGTGTCGCGCGCCCCATGCTGTCCGCCGTGTTCATCTCGCGCGGGATCGAAGCCCTGCAAAACCCGAAACCCGCCGCAGATGCCACCCGCCAGACCCTTGAGGGTCTGGCCAGGATGCCCGATCCGATCGGGCCCAATGTGCCGTCGAACGCCGACTCTGTTGCGAAGGCCAATGCTGCGGTGCAGATCGGCGGCGGCCTGCTACTTGCCACTGGACGGCTCCCGCGGCTCGCCTCAATCGCGCTGGCGGCCAGCGTGATTCCGACTTCGGTCGGCGGGCACGCTTTCTGGAACGAAAGCGACCCGCAACGTAAGACCGAAGAGCGCAAGGCCTTCATCACCGATATCAGCCTGCTCGGCGGCCTGATCATCGCCGCGGTCGACACCGCAGGTAAGCCCTCGCTGGGCTGGCGCGGCCGCCGCGCGGCCCACAAGGTCTCTGAGGCGATGTC
>CAZLTV010000020.1:0-9368 GCA_964562545.1 uncultured Mycobacterium sp.
CGTTGCCGACCGCGCTGCGCGAGATGATCCGCTACGTGCGCCCCGCACGGCTGCGACGTTGGGTTCGCGACGGGTACGGCTGGGTGCAGCCGCGCCTGTCGCCGATCGCGCGGGCAGCGCTGCCGCCACATGTGTCCGTCGAGTATCTCGAAATGACAAGATCGGCAATCGATTTCAATCGACCGGGAATCCCGATGGTGGCCTCGTTGCCGTCGGTGCACATCGCACCGACCTATGGGATGGCACACCACGGCCGATCAGGCACGGTCGCGGCGATCACCCGCTGGGCCGACGAGCACAACGTGCCGCTGGTCGACCTCAAGGCCGCAGTGGGAGAGCATGTGATGGCCGGGAAGGGCAACCCCGACGGCATCCACTGGAACTTCGAAGCCCACGACGCCGTGGCCGAGCTGATGATCAAGGCGCTCGCTGAAGCCGGTGTGCACGTTGCGGATTCGAGCGGCTGACCATGCCGGTAATAGTGGTGAGCGACTCGTCGTCACGGCTGACACCCGACGAACGCAAGCATTGGGGTATTCGTGAGGTGCCGCTGCACGTCCTGGTCGACGGCGCCGACCTGCGTGATGGGGTAGACGCTATTCCCTACGACCTTCACGATCGGCCCAAGGTGACCACCGCAGGCGCGACGCCGGCAGAGTTGGTCGAGACCTACCGGCAGGCGCTGGCCGACAGCGGCGGCGACGGCGTGGTTGCCGTGCATCTTTCGGCGGCGTTGTCGAGCACCTATGGGGCGGCAGTCTCGGCGGCACGCACCTTCGGTCCGGCAGTGCGGGTTGTCAACTCACGCTCCGCGGCGATGGGGGTCGGGTTCGTCGCGACAGCGGCCGCCCGCAGCGCGGCCACGGGCGCGGATCTCGACGTCGTCGAACAAGCGGCCCGTGAAGCGTTGTCCCGGGTGCACGTCTATCTGGTCGTGCACCGGCTGGACAACTTGCGCCGCAGCGGGCGGATCCGTACCGCCGCGTCGTGGCTGGGCACCGCGTTGTCGCTCAAGCCTTTGTTGCGTCTGGACGTCGACGGTCGTTTGGTGCTGGATCAGCGCATCCGCACCGTCACCAGGGCGCACGCGGCGATGGTGGAGCGCGTCGCCGAGGTGGTGGGGCAGGACAGCGCTGACGTGGTGGTCCACCACGTGGACAACCACGACGCCGCCGACGAACTCGGCGCGGCGCTAACCCGGCGCCTTCCGCAGCTCACGTCGTTGACTGTCGCTGACATGGGGCCGCTGCTGTCCGTGCACGTCGGTGCGGGCGCGGTTGGGGTGGCGGTGTACGTGACCGGAACGTAGAAGTGCCGTCAACGGTCTACCGCGCTACAGACGAGTCGACGCCGTCTTGACACTCGAGGGCCAAGGCTACCGAGCAGATATTCACTAAGCGGATGCCGGAATACGGCTCTGCGAGTTCGTAGCGGCCCGTGCCGGCGTTAAAGCCGAGGCGAGCTTCTCCGGACAGCCACTCGTACAGCTGGACGGCCCCGGCCGCTAGGAAGACCACGATGGTGGCGTTGAAACCAGCAACCGCGCCGATGGCATCGCCTACCACGTTATCGCCGAAAACCGAACCCATTCCTCGGCCCAGAGACATACCGACGGCGATCTGTAGATCCACTTGCGTGGTGATTGCCTGCAGGACAACGGCGGGCACATCGGTGAGAGACATCCCGTTCAAGACGTCCTCGCTGAGGCCGCTGACGATGCCCATGACGGCGGGGGCCCCCAGGAGGGATTCCACTGTTGCACTGGCAAATTGGCTAACCACACCGTCGACGAACGTGTTGTCGAACACCGATCCTTCGAGATAGTCAACCGCTACGTCTGCCGCGGCGGTGCCGAAGGCCATCCGTACTGGGGCAGCGCCCAGAACCGACTGCACGACACCGGGGATAATCGAAGCTACCGCGGCGTGGACTGATGCATCAGATTCCAGCGACCGCCACGCACTCTGTAGAGCTGTCGAGAGGTCTGCGCCGGTCAGCACGTCATCGGCGGCCTTGCCGGCAGCATCGGTGAGCGCGGCAGCGAACCCCGGATAGGCCAGGAAGTCGTCTACCGACAGCCCGAGAGTCTCGGCTAGGTTCTGGCCGACCGCTGGTTCGGCCAGTGCGGCAACCAAAGCGCCGCCGAACGGGAAGTCCAGTTCGGCGCCGACATATGCGAGGACGGTGTGATTGGCGGAAAGGTCGGCCACCAAAGCCGTCAGAGCGTTGCCCAACGCTTGTTGAACAGCGGCCTGCCCCAACAATTCGACGTCCACCCCGTTGAGGGTGCTGGCGACGGTGGCCTTCAGGGCGGCCTGGATGGCGGTGTCGTCCCGCAGCGTGTTCAGTACTCGGATCAGCACTGTTGTTGGCTCGTCGCCGCCGAGAATCTCCTCGGCGAGTCGGTTGGTGGCCGAAATCAGTATCGGCGCGACCGCTGTGTGGCCGAGAAAGTCGGGCAACACCGGGCCCACCACCGCAGCTAGCTCTGCCCCAATTCCTGGGGTGGCCATCAGCTCCCGTACTGCCGCCCCGACCGCATGGCCCACCGGGGCCGCGATCGGGGTGTCGCCGAGAATCGCAGCCACCGAGGCGGCCACCTGCGCCTCCACCAGATCGTGAACCGAGGTGTTCTCGACTAGGTCGGTGACCAAGTCGCTCGCTGCGCTGCCGAAGGCCTGCAGGACATCCGCGTCGGAAAGTAACAGATTCACGGCGCTGGAGAGGGCGGCGCCGACGGCGGGCTCGAAAGTCTCGCCCGCTGAAAGCGGCCTGCCCCCTAAGCCGGCAAGAATCGAGTTGAGTGCGGCGGTCGCAAGCCCATCGCTGATCCCCGGTTGGTCCAAGAAGATCACGACCGCCGTGTCGACCGCATCGGCCAGCTCGATTCCGACTGCCGATAGCAGTGTGTTCACAGTGCCGCTGATCGTCGCGCCGAGCCCGGCGGCACCCGGGTTGTCCTCGCCGAGTAAGGACGTGGCGATCATTTGGCCGACGTAGGCCGCGAGCGCCGGCGGGTTCGTCTCCGTAGCCCACGGCGGGGTTACTGTTCCCAGGAGCACCTGCAACGAGTCAGAGGTGGCGTCACGAATCACCTGTTGAACATCGCTATCGGCGAAGAAGGAGCTCAGCGCATCCCGCTCGGGTGAGCCAACCAGGTCGACGAGGGCTTTCTCGAAGTCAAAGTCTTCCTCGACAAGGTCATAGAGGTATTCGACGACGGCTTCGGTGTCCGTGGGGAACGGGATCGATTCGAAAACCGGTACGAGTGCTGCTGCCACAGCCTGGTTTCCGAATGTTTGCTCGACAAAATGGGCAACCGTGTTGCCGACAGTCACTCGAAGATCGGCTGGAAGGGGAGACAGCGGTGTGCTATCCGCAACCAGCGCTGAGATCAAGCCCAGGATTTCGTCGTCTGTGGCCAGGGATTGAACCACGGCGGGGACAGTTTCAAAGTTGCCGAGTACGCCTGCGCTCAGCACGGTGAAGCCTGCCGCCCCGAACAGCGGGGCGACTGTTGCAAATAAGGGGTCCAAACCGGCAACATAATTTGTGATTGCTCCGGTGATGTCGCCTTCGAGATCTGCGAGAGCGTGGCACTCCAAGCTCGCGCCGCAAGACTCCAATGTGCTGAGTGCCATAGGTGTGACCGTTGGTTGGTCGCCGCTTGAGAGCAGTCCATCGATCTCGCGGCGCGCGAATGCCGCTGCCGCCCAGGTGAACGGGGCCAGCGCCGGCACGTCCGGACCGCCGCCCGGAGACCATCCGAGCCATGATGCCACCTTGGCGACGAATCCCGTGGGTGTTGGCATGGGCGACGCCGCGACCATCACTTGCCTCGACGTGGGTTGTTCGGTGCTGTTGGCTACCGGGTAATCGTCCGCTGGCGAGGCGAGCATGATTGCCGACTCACCGGATCCTTCATGCTGGGGTGCCTCCGGCGCGGTGACGGGCTCGTCGACATCGGGAACGACCAGCGGAGTTGGTGGGTCAACCTCATCCTCGAGGTCTTCAGAATCCCTGGAATTGGCTGCGGGATCGGGCGAATCTGAACGCAGAGTTGTCGATGACGTGGTCTCCGGGGCAACGGAACCGGCCAGATTCCCGGCGCTGCCCAGTGAAGAGCCTTCGTCGGTGCCGTCGGGCTCGGTCGAATCCTCGCCGCGTTCATCGTCCTCTGCGTCGGGCGGGGCGACTGGCTCAGCCTCGGACGTGTCGTCGGCGACCGAGGGTCCGCTCGAATAGCCATCTGTGACGTCGTCGCCCTCGGATCTCGAATCGTCCTCGTCCGCTTGGGAGTCCGAGTCGCCTTTGTTGAGACCGGTGAAGTCGTCTGGCGGCTCATCGGTATCGAGCGCGTCGGAGTAGGTGGCGAGGGCGTCGCTGCCGGAATCCGCGGATTCGGTGTCAGAACCCGTATCGGTTCCTGCGGTGTCCGCAGAATCCGAACTCGCGGAGGAACTCTCTGAACTGGCGGAACTGCTGTCCGAACTCGCTGAATCCGAACTTGCCGATTCCGAACTCGACGCCGAACTTGCGGTCGGCGAACCGGCGGTGTCGGCTAGTGCGACGGTTGGCATCGTTGCGGTCGCTGCCCCGACCCCGAGTGCGACGGCCAGTGCCCCTACGCGGCCGATGTAGCCGGATACTCCCGGTTGAGAAATTCTGGTCAGGCGCCTGCCGGGGCGAATGGGATGCGCTCGTGTCAACCAGCCAGCATTGGCGTTCGTTGGGGTCGACGGATGTCGCGATGGCGCAGACGTGTGTTCCACAGATCGCCTCTCGGGGCTGGGCTGGATGCGTTGGCCCTTTGGAATGTTAGCTGATGATCGGGTTTGCGCACCCTGGGCGAGTGACTCTCTGTGCTGCGCCGCATCCCATGTCGGCGAGCCAAATCACCTGTCTGAATCGTCTGTGCCCCAGAGCGGTCAGTTTCTTGCCGGGGCATCGGTTCAGGCGTGTAGCGGTCCACCAGGTTTGTCAGGGTGAGAGGCGCTGCTTGGATGTTGTGTCGAAAAACGGTGCGACTCCCTGTCTTCAGGGTCGCAGTCCGGTACCCCGGCAGTGTTGGGTAGCGAGTTCCGTGACGAAACCGGTGCCGTCACCGCTTATGCCTCGGTTGCGGGCTCGTCGACTGGGGCCGTTTCCTCCGCTGAATCGGCGGGGCGCACCTCCGGATCCTCGATGTGCTCGGCCGGTGCCGGGCGTGCGGGTGTCAGGGCGATCCCGAGGGCGAGGAAGAACGCGACAGTCAGTGCGCCGCCGAGGTAGTGGTTCATCGGGCCGCCGGGCGAGATGAAGCTACCGGGTGGCCCGATGATCGTGATCGTTTCGATGAGTTGCTCCACTGTGAAGATCGCCGCGCCTATTCCGAGCCATCGAGGTAGGTGATCTGCGTTGGCAGACAACAGTATCGGTATGGCTATACAGATGTGGGCGATGGTGGCGGTGGGCAACCAGAAAAATCCGATGTCTTCGATGGCGCGGGAGGTTTGCGTCGGCACTTGGCCGGGCCGCAGGGAGGCCCCTCCGGTGAACCAGATCGCCACGCACAGCTGCGCTACCAACAGTGTCGAACCGATCGTGAACAGTCGTGCCGGTGGTCCAGCCAGCCGCTCGCGGGCGAAGGCGAGTAGCACCGCCAGCGCTAGGGCGGCGAAGGTCAGCAGCAGCGCTTGGATGCGCATCACCCCGGGGTCGGCGCCGGGCAGCGCGTGCAGTACTAGCACTGCGGAGGCGTAGAGCACCGCGAACGCGATACCTGCGATCATCGGGGCTCGGCGGTTCATCGCCGCCATCGTAGCTACCGCTGTCCCCAAAGCCGAGTTCATCCACAGCCTGGGTGGTGGGTGTGCCGATCCTTGCCGCGATGTTGCCGCGCGGACCTAACGTCGGCGGTATGCCGACCGAACCTCCCGCGCAGCGACTTCACCGTCGTTTGGGCTCCGAGAGCGACAGTCCCGTCGACACTGCCGAAGACGGTGACAAGCAGCCGGACACATCGCTATCGCGATGGCTGCCCGAATCTCCGCCGGACGGGCCGGTCGCCTGGTTGTCCAGGGTCCGGGCCGATCCTGGCCGCGCCGGTGTGATTGCCCTCGGTGGCGTCGGGGTGATTGCCGTGCTGGTGACGGTGTTGACGCTGGTGGGAGATCGGACGCCGGCTGTTGTTTCAGCCAAACTTCCTCCGGTGGAGCCGGTTTCGTCGGCTGCTCCGATTGCTGGCCCGCAGAAACCAGTTCCCGACGGCCCGGTTGTCGTCAGCGTCGTCGGGCTGGTCCAGACGCCGGGCCTAGTGACTCTTGAGCCGGGCGCGCGGATCGCCGATGCGCTCGACGCTGCAGGTGGTGCCCTTGACGGCGCCGACGTGGTGGGCCTGAACATGGCCAGGCGGGTGGCCGACGGAGAACAGATCGTCGTCGGCATCGGGGCGCCGCCCGGCCAGCCGACGGAGATGGGTAGTTCGGTCATCTCCGATCAGGGCGGTCTCGCTGTGGCGCCTGCGCAGGGGACTTCGGACGGGCCGGCCGATCCTGTGGATCTGAACACTGCCACGGTCGAGCAGCTCGATACCCTGCCCGGAATCGGCCCGGTCACTGCCGCCGCGATCGTGTCTTGGCGGGCCGACAACGGTCGGTTCACCAGCGTGGACCAGCTCGGTGAGGTCGATGGGATCGGACCGGTGCGGCTGGCGAAGTTGCGTGACCTCGTCCAGGTGGCATGACACCGGTAGACCTGCGGCTGGTGCCGGCAGCGCTGACCAGCTGGACGGTGACGGCGGCGGGCATCGTGTGGTCGGGTGCCGGTGCTGTGAGCGCGGCAGTAGCAGCGGTCGCGGTGACGGCGCTTGCCGGCTGGTGGGGTGCCAGCCAACGCCGTGCCGGTCCGGACCTGCGGGCGGTAGCCGCAGGTTCAGCCGCGGTGGCGCTCGTCGGTGCAGGCTTCGCCGTGGCTGTAGCGCTTCGGGCCGAGCAGGTACAACAGCATCCGGTGCTGGACCGTGTGGGCACTTCCGCCCCGGTCATCGTGACTCCGGCAGAGAGCCCGCGGATCCTCGCCGGTGGTCGGGTCATGCTGCGGGGTTCGCTGCTCGAGCTCGATGGGGTGCCGGTCGCTGGCCGAGTGGTCGTGTTCGCCACCGGCCCCGCTTACTCCGGGCTCGCCGCGGGGCAGCCCGCAGCGTTCCGTGCGCAGATCAGTACACCGAACCGGCGCGACCTGACCGTGGCGGTTCTGGCGGCAAGGGGAGCGCCCAGGGTCGGTGAGCCTGCACCTGTCTACCGCGCCGCTGATGAGGTCCGTCGTGCGTTCGCGCAGGCGTCGCGTCTGGTGTTGGCAACCGAGGACGCCGCGGTGCTGCCGGCGCTGGTGTTGGGCGACACATCGGCTGTGCCGGGACCGATCACCGAGCAGTTCCGCATGGCGGGCTTGACACATCTGACCGCGGTATCCGGGGCCAACGTGACGATCGTGTGCGGTGCGGTGTTGCTGTCGGCATCGGTGGTGGGTCCGCGGATCGCGGTGGGGTTAGCTGCCGCTGCGTTGCTGGGGTTCGTAGTAGTCGTGCAGCCCTCGGCCAGTGTGTTGCGGGCCGCACTGATGGGTGCGATCACGCTGCTGGCGGTGTTGTCGCGGCGGCGGCGGCAGGCTATGCCCGCCTTGGCGGCGACGGTGGTCGTCCTGATGGTCGCGGCGCCCCAGCTGGCCGTCGACGTCGGGTTTGCGCTGTCGGTGGCGGCCACGGCGGCTCTGGTGCTCATCGCGCCGGCCTGGTCGTCGAGGCTCACCGGCCTGGGCTGGCCGCGAGTGCTGGCCGACGCGGTGAGTGTCACTTTGGCCGCTCAACTGGTCACTGCGCCCTTGGTGGCCGGCATTTCCGGTTCGGTGAGCCTGGTTGGCCTTGTGGCCAACCTACTGGTGGCACCCGTGATACCGGCTATCACGGTCATCGGCACCGCGGCTGCCGTACTGTGCCCGCTGTGGCCGGCGGGGGCCGAGTTGCTGATCCGGTTCACCGGCCCCGAGCTGTGGTGGCTTCTCCTGGTTGCCCGGCACGCCGCCGACGTGCCCGCGGCTTCGATTCCGGTGCCCTCCGGCGTGGGTGGGGTGGTCACGGTCGCCAGTGGGGTGGTTCTCGTGGCGGTGGTGGGCCCTCGGCTATGGCGCTGGACGCGGATCTAAACCTGGCGCTGGGCGTGGCACTGGGCGTGGGCGGGGTGCGGCGCCAAACGTGGGGACGGGCGTGCCGTTGGTCGTGTCGGCGCGACGTGACACGATCGTGCTGTGAGCGCCTCGACCGACACAGTGACCGGCCTGCACTTGATCCTCGGTGACGAAGAACTCCTGGTGGAGCGCGCGGTGGCGACGGTGTTGGGATTGGCGCGCAAAGCGGCGGGCACCCACGACGTCCCGGTTGATCGGCTGCGCGCCGGTGAGGTCAGTGTCAGCGAACTCGCCGAACTGCTGAGTCCTTCGCTATTTGCTGACGAGCGGGTTGTGGTGCTCGAATCGGCGGCTGAAGCGGGTAAAGATGCGGTCGCGGTCATCGAGTCGGCGGCCGCCGATCTTCCGGAGGGCACGCTGCTCGTCGTTGCGCATTCCGGGGGAGGCCGGGCAAAGTCACTGGCCGACAAGCTCAAGAAGCTCGGCGCTGAGGTGCATCCCTGTGCCCGGATCACCAAGGCTTCTGAGCGTGCCGATTTTGTGCGTAAGGAATTTCGTGCACTGCGGGTCAAGGCCGACGATGACACTGTCGCAGCGGTGATTGACGCGATCGGGTCTGACATTCGGGAGCTGGCCTCGGCGTGCTCGCAGCTGGTCGCCGACACCAACGGTCAGGTCGACGCTGTGGCGGTGCGCCGGTATCACTCAGGTCGCGCGGAGGTAAAGGGTTTCGAAATCGCCGATCGCGCCGTCGTCGGCGATGTAGCCGGGGCTGCAGAAGCGCTTCGGTGGGCGATGATCGGGGGCGAACCGCATGTGGTGCTCGCCGACGCATTGGCTGAGGCCGTGCACACCATCGCACGAGTGGGCCCGCTGTCCGGCGATGCTTACGGGTTGGCCAGCGAGTTGGGGATGCCGCCGTGGCGAGTGCAGAAGGCGCAAAAACAGGCACGCAGGTGGTCGCGCAACTCGGTGGCCGAGGCCGTACAGGTGGTCGCGCAGCTCAACGCTGACGTCAAAGGAGCTGCCGCTGACGCCGACTATGCGTTGGAAAGGGCGGTCCGCCGCGTCGCGGAGCTGGTAAGCGACTAGACAGGCCGGAGCTGGTAAGCGACTAGACAGGCCGGAGCTGGTGAGCGACTAGACAGGTCGGAGCTGGTGAGCGACTAGACAGGCCGGAGCTGGTGAGCGCCTGGGCGGTGGCG
>CAZLTV010000020.1:9468-38682 GCA_964562545.1 uncultured Mycobacterium sp.
CGGAGCTGGTGAGCGCCTGGGCGGTGGCGGTCTGCGGCTGGTGGGTGACCTGCTAGCGAATGCCAGTCGGCAATGGGGAAACACGAAGCTGGCCAGGGACGAGATAGCTCGTCACTGGCCAGCGACTAATCAGCCTGCGGCTGGTCAGATCTTGTTGTAGGCCTGCGCCAGCGCGGACTTGCGGTTGGCGGCCTGGTTCTTGTGGATGACGCCCTTGCTGGCGGCAATGTCCAGCTTGCGGCTAGTTGAGGCCAGCAGTTCGCCGGCCTTGTCCTTATCGCCGGCATCGACGGCCTGCCGGAAGCCACGCACGGCCGTGTGAAGCGACGACTTCACCGACTTGTTGCGCAGACGGCGCCGCTCGTTGGTGCGGATCCGCTTCTCCTGCGACTTAATGTTGGCCACGCGTGTATTCCTTCGCAAATCTCGTCTGGGTTGCTCGAGTCTAGGGTGCCCGCCAGCGGGCAGCGACTGTTCAGGTTACCAGCGAGGCGACAAATCTCCCAAAGCGAGACCTAGTGGCCTGCCGAAACGGCAGAAATGTTGCAGCATGGCATTCGTGCGCTGAGCGCAGCGCGTGGGAGGAGCAGAGGACACTTGGCGACGGAGACGGCACGAACCGCACGCAGCAATTCCAAACCGGGTAAACGGCACGATGGCGTCTTCGGTGGGTACAACCATCTCGGGTCGTATGAACAGGCCTTCGACGAGATGTTCGACAGTGAGGGCAACGTTCGGACACCGTACAAGGGCATTTTCGACGAGCTCGGACCCTCCGATGCGTCCGAACTCGAAGCGCGGTCCGAAGCGCTCGGTCGAGCGTTCATCGATCAGGGCATCACGTTTTCGCTGTCCGGCCAGGAACGTCCGTTCCCGCTCGACCTGGTGCCGCGGGTCATCTCGGCCGCGGAATGGACTCGACTCGAGCGCGGTATCCGCCAGCGCGTCAAGGCGTTGGAGATGTACCTCGACGACATCTATGGCGAGCAGGAGATCCTGCGCGATGGGGTCATTCCACGCCGCTTGGTTACCTCGTGTGAGCACTTTCACCGTGAGGCCGTCGGGATCGTGCCACCCAACGGGGTGCGCATCCACGTTGCCGGCATCGACCTGATCCGTGACGACCAGGGCAGCTTCCGGGTCCTCGAGGACAACCTCCGTTCGCCCTCGGGCGTGTCCTACGTCATGGAGAACCGGCGCACGATGGCGCGGGTGTTCCCGAACCTGTTCGCCACACATCGGGTGCGCGCCGTGGGTGACTATTCGTCGCACCTGCTGCGGGCATTGCGCAATGCCGCTGCCAACAACGTCGCGGATCCGACCGTGGTGGTGCTGACCCCGGGTGTGTACAACTCGGCCTATTTCGAGCATTCGCTGCTGGCCCGCCAGATGGGAGTGGAACTTGTCGAAGGCCGCGACCTGTTCTGCCGGGACAACACCGTCTACATGCGCACCACCGAGGGTGAGCGCCAGGTCGACGTCATCTATCGCCGTATCGACGACGATTTCTTGGATCCGATGCAGTTCAAGCCGGACTCGGTGCTCGGGGTGGCCGGGGTGCTCAACGCGGCCCGGGCGGGCAATGTCGTGATCTCCAGTGCGGTCGGCAATGGTGTCGGCGACGACAAACTGGTGTACACCTACGTGCCCACCATCATCGAGTACTACCTCGGGGAGAAGCCGCTGCTGGCCAATGTGGACACTTTCCGGTGCTGGCTCGACGAGGAACGCGAAGAAGTGCTCGACCGCGTCGAGGAGCTGGTGATCAAGCCGGTCGAGGGTTCGGGCGGTTACGGCATCGTGTTCGGTCCCGACGCCTCGGAGAAGGAACTCGCCGCGATCTCCAAGAAGATCATCAATGATCCCCGCGGCTGGATTGCGCAGCCGGTCGTGCAGCTTTCCACGGTGCCGACCCAGGTGGACAGTGAACTGGCGCCGCGCCACGTCGATCTTCGTCCGTTCGCGGTCAACGATGGCGACGATGTCTGGGTGCTGCCCGGGGGGCTGACTCGCGTGGCGCTGCCTGAGGGCTCGCTGGTGGTGAACTCCAGCCAGGGCGGCGGTTCCAAGGACACCTGGGTATTGGCGTCCCGCACCTCGGATGCCGATCGAGAACTCGCTGGCGATGAGGTGGTGCGTGCCTTGCCTGCAGCCAGTCGGAGTAAAAACGGCAGCGCCAGGAAAACGGGTGGCAAGAAGCCTAAAGCCGAAACTCTCCAAAGCCCCAACCAGCAACATCAACAGCAACAGCAGTAGGTGGGTGGACGATCATGTTGGCACGCAACGCAGAATCGCTGTATTGGATCGGTCGCTACGTCGAACGCGCCGACGACACTGCCCGCGTTCTGGATGTGACGGTGCATCAGCTGCTCGAGGACGCCAGTGTCGATCCCGACCAGACCTCGCGCACCCTGCTGCGGGTGCTCGGTATCGAGCCGCCTGATGAGGAACTCGACGTGTGGTCGCTGACCGATATCGTGGCGTTTAGCCGGGACACCTACGGGGGCTGCTCGATCGTCGAGGCGATTTCGGCGGCCCGCGAAAATGCCCGCGGGGCAAGGGAAGTTACCTCGACCGAGATGTGGGAGTGTCTGAACACCACCTACAACGCGCTGGCCGAGCGCGAGCGCGCGGCCAAGCGGTTGGGTCCGCACGAGTTCCTGTCGTTCGTGGAGGGGCGGGCGGCGATGTTCGCCGGGCTGGCCGATTCCACGCTCAGCCGCGACGATGGCTACCGCTTCCTGGTGCTGGGCCGCGCGGTCGAGCGCGTGGACATGACGGTGCGGCTGCTGTTATCGCGGGTGGGTGACAGTGCCTCGTCGCCGGCCTGGGTCACGTTGCTGCGTTGTGCGGGTGCGCACGACACGTACCTGCGCACCTATCGCGGAGTGTTGGACGCCGCCAGGGTTGTCGAGTTCATGTTGTTGGACCGGCTTTTCCCGCGTTCCATCTTCTATTCGTTGAAGCTGGCTGAGCACAGCCTCGACGAATTGCTCAACCGTCCGCATGGTCGTCTCGGTGCGACCGCTGAGGCGCAGCGGTTGTTGGGTCGGGCGCGCAGCGAGCTGGAGTTCTTGCAGCCGGGGGTGGTTTTGGAGTCGCTGGAGGTGCGCTTGGCCGGTCTGCAGAAGACCTGTTTTGATGTCGGAGAGGCATTGGCGCTGCAGTATTTCCATTCTGCGCCGTGGGTGGCCTGGACCGATGCCGGCCGCAATGCGTTGGTGATCGAAGAGGGAGAGATCTAACGATGAGTCGCTGGCGCATCGATGGGCCTTCGGGCGAAGAGCAGACGACGAAGAGGAGAGCCTGATGTGGCGGATGCGTGTGGTGCACGCGACGGGCTACGCCTACAAGTCACCGGTCACCGCGTCGTTCAACGAGGCACGGCTGACGCCGCGATCCGACAACCGGCAGAACGTGATTCTGAACCGGGTCGAAACAGCCCCTGCGACAAGGTCGTACCGCTACGTCGACTACTGGGGTACGGCGGTGACGGCGTTCGATCTGCACGCCCCGCATACCGAGCTGGAGGTCACCTCCTCATCGGTGGTCGAGACGGACAAGCCCGAAAGCCCCGCCGAATCGATCACCTGGGACGGTCTGGCCGGCGAGGCGGTCATCGACCGTTACGATGAGGTGCTCGGGCCGACTCATTACGTGCCGGAGAGTAAACGTATTCAACGGGTCGGGCGCCGTATCGCCAAGTATCAGGAACCGGCGGAGGCCGTCATCGAGGCGGCGCGCTGGGTGCAGGCCGAACTGGAGTACGTGCCGGGTACCACGGGTGTGCATACATCTGGTGTCGACGCGCTGCGTGAGGGCAAAGGAGTCTGTCAGGACTATGCCCATTTGACGCTGATGTTGTTGC
The DNA here is from genome assembly GCA_964562545.1 of uncultured Mycobacterium sp. Lineage (GTDB taxonomy): Bacteria > Actinomycetota > Actinomycetes > Mycobacteriales > Mycobacteriaceae > Mycobacterium. The sequence continues at coordinate 13,337 of CAZLTV010000020.1, forward strand.
GCGGCATGGGTATTCCGTCCCGGTACGTGTCGGGGTATCTGCACCCCAAGCACAAAGCGAGGATCGGAGACACCGTCGACGGGCAGAGCCACGCCTGGATTCAGGCATGGATCGGCGAGTGGTGGAACTACGACCCGACCAATGACTGCGAGATCAACGAGCAGTACATCAGTGTCGGTGTCGGGCGCGACTACGCCGACGTCACGCCGCTCAAGGGTATCTACTCGGGTGAGGGGTCCACTGACCTCGATGTCGTCGTGGAGATCACCCGGCTGGCCTAGCCGTTGTCGGCGCCCACGCCGGGATGGACCTCCACGCGATGCAGGTCGTCGCCGATTTCGATCTGGCGGTCGAACACCGACGCGGCCAGGGCCCGCCATTGGTCTTCCTGGCCGGGCTGTATCGGCGGGACGTAGTGGGTGAGGATGAGGATGCCGACCCCGGCCCTGTTCGCCGTGTCGGCGGCCTGCTCGACGGTGGAGTGGTAGTCGCAGATGTCGCGGATGCGTTGCATCGGCATCGCGTCGACGAGGTCCTTGCGGATCGCGGTGTGCACCAGGGCGCCGGCGCCTGCGGCCAGGGCGTCCAGGCCGGGGCACGGCACGGTGTCACCGGCGAGCACCACCGAGGCGCCGTTGTGCTCGATGCGGAACCCGATGGTGGGTGTCACCGGCCGGTGGTCGGTCGGGCCCACCGTGATCGACACCTCGTCGCGACCCCACACCACCCCTTCGGTGACCTCTTCAACCTCCACTGGCGGCGGTGTCGTGAGGTCGGCGTGGTGGGCGATGCGGTAGCCGATATCGGGGGCGAACGCGCGCAGCGTGTTCTCGACGACCTGAGCGGTCCCGGGCGGCCCAATGATCGGCAGCGGGGGCTGGTTGGGGGCGAAGTTGGCGACCCAGCGGCTGATCAGCACGTCACCCAGATCGGCGATGTGGTCGCTGTGCAGATGGGTCAGCAGCAGCGCGCTGATAGCGGTGGGGTTCACGCCCAGCGCCGCGGTCCGCATCAGCACGCCTCTTCCGCAATCGACGAGGAAGAGCTGGTCGCCGGCGCGTATGAGGGTGGAGGGGCCCGCGCGGCGGGCGTCGGGGATGGGGCTGCCGGTGCCGAGCAGGGTTACTTCGATCATGGGATTCACCTAACCCTGTCCCGACGCATTCCGGCTGTCGGAAACGCCGAATTCGCGGCGACATATTGCCTAGCCTGGAGTGTGCGGAAAGTGACGAGGTTCGGAGGGGCCATGCGGATATCCGACGTGTTGCGCAGCAAAGGCGCGACGGTGGCGACCATCACCCCGGAGACCTCGGTGGCCGGGCTGCTGACCGAACTGACGATGCACAACATCGGGGCCATGGTGGTGGTTTCGCCGGAAGGCCTCCTCGGCATCGTCTCCGAGCGTGACGTGGTGCGAAAACTGCATGAGGTGGGCGCCGACCTGCTGGCGCGACCGGTATCGGAGATCATGACGGCGCTGGTGGCTACCTGTACCCCGGACGACACGGTGGACAGCTTGAGCGCCTTGATGACCTGCAACCGGGTTCGCCATATCCCCGTGGTGGTGGACGGCAGGTTGGCCGGCATCGTGAGCATCGGTGACGTCGTGAAGACCAGGATGGAAGAACTCGAGAACGAGCAGAAGCAGCTGCAGGCTTACATCACCCAGGGTTGATCGTGTCGGCTCAGCGCTAGGAATACTCAACGCCAGGAGTACTCGGCACGCAGCCGGGCGGCGACGATGTCGAAGATCTCGCGTTCCAGGATGGCCCCCTCACGCCGGATGCCCTCCTCGGGCACGTCGAGTACCCGGTCCAGGCGTACCCAGCTGGCGCGGCCGTCGTAGTCCCAGCTGCCACTGCCGATACCGATCCAGTTCGGGTCGTCGTGGTGGTGGTCCTGGCTGGACAGCATCAACCCGAGCAAGACGCTTCGGTCGCGGCCGACGACCAGGACGGGTCGGTCCTTGCCTCGGGTCGGGTCGTCCTCGTAGACCACCCAGGTCCACACGATCTCACCGGGGTCGGCGCGCCCGTCGAGGTCGGGGGAGTAGACGATCTCGCGTGCCCGGTGCGCGGTGGGCACGAAATCACGGGACACCGGACGCCCGGCGGGCAGCGCGCGGTTGGGTGTGGTTTGCCCCGCGAGCAGGGCGTCGCGGCCGACGCGCAGGCCCTGCTGGATCAGCTTCGGGGCCTCATTGAACACAAGGTTCTCGGTGTTTTTGACCAGGAACCTCTGAAACGCCTTCAAATACGATGACGCCATACCGGCCAAGCATAGGCGCTGTGTGGACGGCTCGATTGTGTCGCCGGGGTGTGCCCTCGATACTCTGGACACGTCTTTACCTGTCGATTTGATGCCGACAGCCGCCCGCTCACCAGGAGATTCCCATCAGTAGTTTCGCCGACAAGACGTTCACCGAGCCGGCGCAGATTCGGAACTTCTGCATCATCGCCCACATCGACCACGGGAAGTCCACGCTGGCCGACCGGATGCTGCAGCTGACCGGTGTCGTCGACGAACGGTCCATGCGTGCGCAGTACCTCGACCGCATGGACATCGAGCGTGAGCGCGGCATCACGATCAAGGCGCAGAATGTGCGGCTGCCGTGGGAGATCACCGGCGGCGAGCGCCAGGGCAAGTACGTCCTGCATCTCATCGACACCCCCGGCCACGTCGACTTCACCTACGAGGTGTCGCGTGCCCTGGAGGCCTGCGAGGGCGCGGTGCTGCTCGTCGACGCCGCACAGGGCATTGAGGCCCAAACCTTGGCGAATCTGTACCTGGCGCTGGACCGTGACCTGGTCATCATCCCGGTGCTCAACAAGATCGACTTGCCTGCCGCCGACCCGGACCGCTACGCGGCCGAGTTGGCCCACATCATCGGCTGCGAGCCGTCCGATGTGCTGCGGGTATCCGGCAAGACGGGCGAGGGTGTGGCCGAATTGCTCGATGAGGTGATCCGGCAGGTTCCCGCCCCCACCGGTGACGCCGACGCGCCGGCGCGGGCGATGATCTTCGACTCGGTCTACGACACCTACCGCGGGGTGGTCACCTACATTCGCGTCGTCGACGGCAAGATCGTGCCCCGTGAGCGGATCAAGATGATGTCCACGGGCGCGACTCATGAGCTGCTCGAGGTCGGCATCGTCTCGCCGGAGCCGAAGGCGTCCGACGGCCTCGGGGTCGGCGAGGTGGGGTATCTGATCACCGGGGTCAAGGATGTGCGTCAGTCCAAGGTCGGCGACACCGTGACCACCGCCCGCAATGGCGCCACCGATCCGCTGACCGGGTACCGTGAGCCCAGGCCGATGGTGTACTCGGGCCTGTATCCGGTGGACGGCTCGGACTATCCGGACCTGCGTGACGCGCTGGACAAGCTGCAGCTCAACGATGCCGCACTGACGTATGAGCCGGAGACGTCGGTGGCGCTGGGCTTTGGGTTCCGCTGCGGCTTCCTGGGTTTGCTGCATATGGAGATCACTCGGGAGCGTCTGGAACGTGAGTTCAACCTCGACCTGATCTCGACCTCGCCGAACGTCGTCTACCGGGTGATCAAAGACGATGGAACCGAGTTGACGGTGACCAATCCGTCGGATTGGCCGGAGGGCAAGGTCCGCTCGGTGTTCGAGCCCGTGGTCAAGACGACGATCATCGCGCCCAGCGAGTTCATCGGCACCATCATGGAGCTGTGTCAGTCGCGCCGCGGTGAGCTGGGCGGCATGGACTATCTGTCGCCCGAACGTGTCGAACTGCGTTACACGCTGCCGCTCGGCGAGATCATCTTCGATTTCTTCGACTCGTTGAAGTCGCGCACCCGCGGCTACGCCAGCCTGGATTACGAGGAGGCCGGCGAGCAGGAGGCCCAGCTGGTCAAGGTCGACATTCTGCTGCAGGGCGAGGCTGTCGACGCGTTCTCGGCGATCGTCCACAAGGATGGTGCCGCAGCCTACGGCAACAAGATGACCACAAGGCTCAAAGAACTGATCCCGCGGCAGCAGTTCGAGGTGCCGGTGCAGGCCGCGGTCGGCTCGAAGATCATCGCGCGCGAGAACATCCGCGCGATCCGCAAGGACGTGCTGTCCAAGTGCTACGGCGGCGATATCACCCGTAAGCGCAAGCTGCTCGAGAAGCAGAAGGAAGGCAAGAAGCGGATGAAGACTATCGGTCGGGTCGACGTGCCGCAGGAGGCTTTCGTGGCTGCGTTGTCGACCGATTCGGCCTCGGCGGACAAGCCGAAGAAGTAAACGGGCTTACCCGGATCGGTCGCGCCGCGACGCGCGACGTGCTATCGAAGTGTTACGCAAGTGACGCACTTCGACCCGAGAGGCAGATGGCCATGAAAACCGCGGTGGCTGCCACCTGCGCCTGCCTCGCGCTGGCGGGCTGTTCCGGTACGCCGGTCGACGACCGTCCGGTCGTGCACATCGCCCCGGCGGCTCAACCGTCGGCAGCGATTCCGCTCGCCGGGTTCCTGCCGTCGGCCGAGCAGCTCGGGGAGACGCTCGAAACCGGGCCCAACGGATTCATGGGCGCGGTCGTCGAAGGCGGACCCGACATCCTGCTGCGCAGCATCGGTGACGCGCAGGCGGTGCCCGCGGACTGTGCAGGCACTCCTTACCGGCTTCAGCAGGTTGTCTACCGCGACAGCCCGGTGCTGTCGGTGGCCAGCACGTCGTGGTTCGGTGGTGGTTTCGACGCCGCTCCGGTGTCCGGGTACGTGGGCGTCGTGCAGATGGGTAGCCCGGCCGCCGCTCAAGAGTTCTTCGCGACCACCACCGACCGGTGGCAGCGCTGCAACGGTGAGACGGTGGTGCTGCAGCGGCCGGGCCTGGGGGCCGGCGAACTGAGCCGCATCACCGACGTCTCCTTCGCCGGCGATGTGGTGTCGGCTACCGTGCTGCACGTCTCGGCCGGAGCGCAGTCGCCGACGGGTTTGCGGGCTATCGGTGTCGCGGGAGACTGCATCGTCGATGTGGAAGTCCTTGATCCGCGCTCCGGCGCGAATGCCCGCGGTGCGGTCGCGATCACCGACCTGGTGCTCGCGACCGTCGAAGCCCGGCGGTGAAGCTGCCCGCGTGCGGTGCGGGACAATCGCAGGGTGGCTCACAGTTTCGGTCAGGTCTGCGTGTCGAGCGCGATCATCGCGATGTCGACCCTGCTTTCCGGGTGTGTCGCCACCGTGGACGGCACGGCGGTGCGCGGACGGGGCGTAAGCCCGCTTGACGCCGCGCCGCTGTCCGAGCGTGAGCTCGACGGTGTGCTGCTCAGCATCGGTGAGCTCAACGCCATCATGGGGTCCACCCAGATGACGCTTATCAGCGATCTCGACGAGATGACCGATCATTCTGACGAGGTGTCGGACCCCGACTGCCTTGGCGCGGTCTACGGGGCCGAGGGGCCCGTGTACGACGGGACGGGCTGGGTCGCGGTGCGTGACCAGGTCGTGCGTGAACCTGACGACGACAACGAGCACTGGGTCGAACAGACGGTCGTGCTGTATCCGGGGGCCGAGAACGCCCAGAGTCTGTTCGACGCCTCCGCGGCGACCTGGGCGGACTGCGCGGACTCTGCGATCGGGGTCGGCGACTACCTCTGGGAGCTCGGCGACGTCGAGATCGAAGACGATCTGATCACGCAGCTGACCACCCAGGAAGGCGCCGACGGTTGGGCCTGCCAGCATGCGCTGTCGTTGGTGTCCAACGTGACAGTGGAGGCCTGGGCGTGTGGCTACAGCGTCGGCACCGTCAGCGACGAAGCCGTTGAGATCGTCACGGCGATGGCCGACAACGCGGCGAAGTAACCCGTCGTTCACCGATCGTTCAGTCTGCGGGCTCTGATTGATTCCATGGTGGGAATACCTTGCCCGCGTGGCTGAACCAACTACGTCCCCTGTGCAGTCCTCACCGCCCAAGCCGTCGGACTCCGAGTTCCTGGGCGATGACCGCAACTGGCACTTGACGTTCGGGCTGATGCTCGCCGTCGCTTTCGGTGCATTCCTGTGGTGGTCATTCGGCTACGTCGACAGCTCCGCCAGCAAAGTGATCCTGATCACTGCCACGGCGCTGGGCATGTTCATGGCCTTCAACATCGGCGGCAACGATGTGGCGAACTCGTTCGGCACCAGCGTGGGCGCCGGCACGTTGACCATGAAGCAGGCGCTGCTCGTTGCGGCGGTCTTTGAGGTCAGCGGCGCCGTCATCGCCGGTGGCGAGGTCACCGACACGATCCGCAGCGGCATCGTCGATCTGTCGATCGTGCAGATCTCACCGATGGACTTCGTGTTCATCATGATGGCCGCACTGTTCGCCGCGGCGTTCTGGCTGCTGTTCGCCACCCGGATGGGTTACCCGGTGTCGACGACGCACTCGATCATCGGCGGCATCGTCGGTGCCGCGTTGATGCTTGGTTTCGTCACCGGCCAGGGCGGCTCTGCGCTGGACATGGTGCAGTGGGACCAGATCGGCCAGATCGCGATCTCCTGGGTGCTTTCGCCGGTGCTCGGCGGCGTGGTGGCCTACCTGCTCTACGGTGCGATCAAGCGGCACATCCTGACCTATAACGAGACTGCCGACGCCAAGTTGGTGGAGATCCGTAAGGAGCGCATCGCCCACCGAGACAAGCACAAAGAGGCGTTCGAGCGGCTCTCCGAGATTCAGCAGATCGCTTACACGGGTGCGCTGGCCCGTGACGCCGTCGCCGCCAACCGCGGGGACTTCGACCCCGATGAGCTCGAAAGCGACTACTACCGGGAATTGCACGATATCGACGCCAAGACCAAGTCGATCGACGCATTCAAGGCCTTGCAGACCTGGGTGCCATTGGTGGCCGCGTTCGGCGCGATGATCATTTCGGCGATGCTGCTGTTCAAGGGTCTGAAGAACATGCACCTGGGCCTGAGCACGATGAACAACTACTTCATCATCGGCATGATCGGCGCCGCGGTGTGGATGGCCACCTTCATCTTCGCCAAGACGCTCAAGGGTGAATCGCTGCCCCGCTCGACGTTCCTGATGTTCAGCTGGATGCAGGTGTTCACCGCCTCGGGCTTCGCATTCAGCCACGGCAGCAACGACATCGCCAACGCGATCGGCCCGTTCGCGGCGATTCTCGACGTGCTGCGCACCGGCGACATCGAAAGCAAGGCCGCCGTGCCGCCGGCGGCGATGCTGGCCTTCGGCGTGGCGCTCATCGCCGGGTTGTGGTTCATCGGCCGCCGGGTGATCGCCACGGTCGGCAAGAACCTCACCGAGATGCACCCGGCGTCCGGATTTTCCGCCGAGCTTTCGGCTGCCGCCGTCGTGATGGGCGCCAGTGTGCTGGGCTTGCCGGTGTCGAGCACCCACATCCTGATCGGCGCCGTGCTGGGCGTCGGGATCGTCAACCGCGCCACCAACTGGGGGCTGATGAAGCCGATCGCACTGGCCTGGGTGATTACCTTGCCGGCGGCCGCCGCTCTCGGCGCGGTCGGAGTGGTGGGGCTGCGCGCGATCTTCTAGAGGTCGGCACGCGGTCGCTCGAGACCGACTTTCTCGGGAGCGAGGGGTCGGCCCGTCAGCGCGTCACTTCGGCGCGTTGGCGGGCTGGAAGATTCCACCCGGCTAGCGACGGGCGAGGAAAACCACGCCCCGATGCTGTTGCGGGCCCCACCGGCACAGTCGGTCGAGATCGTCGAGGCGGATCGGGAGATCGTGTGCGTCGACCCAGGTCTCACCGCCGGGCCGATCGAGCCACGGGTCCTGGACGAGGACGACCGACCGGCCGTCGGAGGCGTGGGCGGTGATCCAGTGTGGTTCGGCGTGTCCGTGCATCGGAGCCTGGGTGATGAGCAGGAGCGCGATGTCGTCACCGGCGATCCGTGCGGCGATCTCGGTGACCTCAATACGGTCGGTGCGAAGCGGGATCGCCAGGTCGACGGCGTGCTGTCGGGAATCTTCCTGCAGCTCCACCCTGAACTCGCGCTCGAATCCGGTGAAATCATCGAGCAGGATCGGTGTGTCGGTGTCCAGTGCGACTTCGACGTGCTGGTCGCCGGGGCGTTGGCGCTTTATGGCGACGGCCAGCCCGATCGGCTCGCAGGCAGGAAAATTGCTTGCGGTGCGCCAGAAGTCGAGTTCGAGGCGGCGGTCGCCGCTGTCGCCGGTGAAGCCGTGCCCGTCGTTCTCGGTGGCGAGCAGTGCAGCGACTGCACCGCAGGTGAATTCGGTGCTCTGTGGGTAATACCTGAGCTCGGTGTGGGGGATCGGCGTCAGCCACAACGCATACCCGCGAACTGTGCCGGTGTCGCCGCCGTGCCCCTTGGGCTGCATCGGCGCGAATCCCCGTGTGTGGCCCGCCTCGGGCAGCTGCGCGTTCCCGTGTAGTTCCCACTTCACCACGATGGCGCCCTGTGCCTGCGCCATCGCGGTGATCGCGTCGAGCATCGCCGCGGCGGCGGACTGCTCGGCGCACCACAGATCGACGATCTTCAGGGCCGCGGTCGCGGGCCGATTGCTCAGCAATGCCGCCGCTGTGATGCCGGATTCGTTGCCCGACAGCAGCACCCGCGGGTTGTACTGTTCGCGTCGAATCCCCCATCGGGCGGTCATATCCGGTCCCAGGAGTTCGCCGAGTTCGCCGGCGAGCAGCTCGGCGATGGCGTCGTCGCCTTCGACGACTGACTGGTCGAGCACCGTCATCTCATTCCTCTCCTCGGTGGCCGGCGTGGTCGCTGGCCTCGACGGCCTCGACGGCCTCGACGGCCTCGACCATGTTCTCGCGCAGGGCGGCCGCGACAAGCATGCGGGTGTAGTCGTGACTGGGTGTGGTCAGCACCTCGTCGCAGCGGCCCTGCTCCACCACCTGGCCGTCGCACAGGACCAGGACCTGATCGGCGATCATCCGGACCACCGCGAGATCGTGGGAGATGAACAGCAACGTCAGGCCGAGCTCGCTGCGCAGTCGAACCAGCAGATCGAGGATCTGAGACTGGACCGAGACATCGAGGGCGGAGACCGACTCATCGCAGATCAACAGCCGCGGCCGCGGTGCGAGCGCGCGGGCGATGGCCACCCGTTGCCGTTGCCCCCCAGACAGTTCGGCCGGTCGGCGCCGAGCAAAGTCCTCGGGCAGTCCGACGGTGCGCAGCAGGTGCGGAACCTCCTCGACTGCACGGCCCGCCACGCGCAACGCTTCGCGCAGCGTCGCTCCCACCGACATCATCGGGTTCAGCGACGAATACGGATCCTGGAACACGATCTGCATCTGTTCCGGTACCCGCGACCTGCGCCCGGGCGTCAGGTTGACCCCGTCGAACTCGACCGTTCCCGCGTCGTGACGTTCCAGGCCGGCGATGCAGCGCGCAAAAGTGGACTTACCCGAGCCCGATTCGCCGACTACGCCGAGGATCCCGCCGGCGGGGATGCTGGTCGACACGTCGCGCAGGACCTCGCGCTCGCCGTATCGCTTGCCTAGCCCGGACACCCGGATCAATGTCATGGTCGGAGCGTCGGCCCCCGAGTGTGGCTGCGCCGCCCTGAAGTTGGGATCGGCGTCGATCAGGGCCTGGGTGTAGGGATGCTGGGGCGCGCCCAGCACCGTTCGGGTGGAACCCCGTTCGACGACAGAGCCGTCGCGCATGACCAGCACATCGTCAGTGCGTCCGCGGATCAGACCAAGGTCGTGGGAGATCAGGATCACCGAGAGCCGGCGGGAGCGCTGTATCGACCGGATCAGGTCGAGGACCTCGGCCTGATTGCTCGCGTCCAGAGCGGTGGTCGGCTCGTCGGCGATCAGCAGCCGGGGGTTGGCGGCCAGGGCCGCGGCGATTGCAACCCGCTGACGCATCCCGCCGGAGAGTTGGTGCGGATAGGCGGAGGCGACATGGACTGGCAACTTCACCTCGGCGAGCAGCTCGGCCACCGCCGCGCCAGGCCGGCCACCGGTCGATCGGTCTCCGGCCGCTCGCACAGTCCAGCCGATCTGATCCCCGCAGCGGTGCACCGGCGACAGGCTGGTGAACGGGTCCTGCAGCAGTAGTGAGACCGTGCCGCCACGCACGGACCGCCAGGTGCGGGGCGCACTGTTCAACGGCACCACGGTGTCGTCGAACCGGACGGTGCCTTCGGCGCGGAAACCGCGGGGCAGCAACCCGACGAGGCTCTTGGCGGTGAGCGTCTTGCCGGAGCCGGATTCCCCGATGATCGCCAGGGTGCTGCCCGCCGCGATCTCGGCGTCGAAAGGCGCGACGGCCGTGCCGGCAGGCCCGACTACGGTCAGGCCCTCGATACCCACGTCGGTCACACCGTCCGTCCGTTCTGCGCCAGGCGCTGTCCGAGCCAGTCGCCGACGAGGTTGACCGCGCAGGCGACGAGGATGATCAGCGTTGCCGGCACCACCACCGCGGCGGGGTTGTCGAACACGATCTGCCGGTTGGCCGCCAGCTGGGCACCCCAGTCGGCGGTGTCCGCGGACACCCCCACCCCGAGGAACGACAGCGACGAGAACGCCACCAGGGCGAAGGCGACGTTGAGCATGACGTTGGTGACGATCAGCGTCGACACATTCGGCAGGATGTGCACGAACATCACCCGCCGGCGCGGCAGGGACAGCATCTGCGCGGCTTCGATGTAGGGGCGGGCGGACTGTTCGAGCACCCCGGCGCGCACGATGCGGATGTCCGACGGTGAGAACAGGATGACCAGGAGTGCGACGGTGACCCAGTACCCGCCGCCGAGCACCCCGCCGACGACGATCGCGGCGAGCAGCAGCGGTAGGGCCAACAACAGGTCGGTCCACCGGCTGATTACGAAGTCGATGGGGCCGCGTTCGTAGCCGGCCAAGGTGCCCAGCAGGATCCCGATGAGCATCGACCCGACGGCGACGCACAGCGGTCCCAGCAGCGCGGAGCCCGTGCCGGCGATCGTCATCGCCAGCACGTCGCGGCCGAGTTCGTCGGTGCCGAGCAGGTGCCCGGGGGAGTTTGGGGCGACCAGTCCGGTCAGGATGTCCTGGCGCATCGCGTCGGGATAGACCAGCCGGCCGAACACGGCGGCAAGGGCGACCACGGCCAGCAGGGCCGCCGAGAAGAGCACCGACAGCGGCGGCAGGCTGCGGCGCGAGACGAACGGCACCCCGAGGGCGGTATCGGTCATCGGGGCGTGTTCCGGTTCTGGCGCACCCGCGGGTCCAGCAGCAGGTAGGCCGAGTCGGCCAACAGCGAGATGAGCATGATTACGCACGCCACCAGCAGCGTCAGCGACTGCACCACCGCGATGTCCTTGAACAGCACCGAATCCCGCAGCAGCGTGCCCAGTCCGGGCAGTGCGAACGTGGTTTCGGCCAGCACGGTGCCACCGACGAGGAAGGTCAGCAGCAGCCCGGCGCCCGTGATGATCGGGATGGCGGCGTTGCGTAACGCCAGGCGCAGCACGGTGGCTTCGGACAATCCGCGGGCGCGCGCGGCCGTGACGTAGTCGGTCTCGAGTTCACGCAGCATGGCGGTGCGAGTCAGCTTCACCACGATGGCTCCCAACCCCAGCGCGAGGGAGATCGCGGGCAACGCCAGATGGCGCACGGTGTCCAGTCCGCCGTCCCCGACGCCGTAGACCGGCAGTACCGGGATGACGTAGGCGAACACGATCAGCAGCAGCAACCCGATGGCGAAGGTCGGAGCACTGAGCCCGACCACCGCGAGTCCGCTTGCGCCGCGGTCGATCCAGCCGCCGGCGCGGACCGCGCTGAGCACACCGAGAGGCACTGCGACGACGATCGACAACACGAACGCCAGCGCGCACAGCATCGCGGTGAGGCTCAGTCGCTGTGAGATCGCCTCGCTGACCGGTACCTGCAGACGCACCGACTCACCAAGGTCGCCGTGCAGGAAGCCGCCGAGCCAGCGCAGGTACTGCTCCACCGCGGATTCGTCGAGGTGGTACTGCGCGCGGATCGCCGAGACCGCTTCGGGCGAGGACGGGCGGTTGCCGAGAAGGTTCTTCACGACGTCCCCGGGGGCTAGGTAGAGGAGGGCGAAGATCAGCACGGACAGCGCCAGCAGCACGGCAACCGCGCCGAGCAGGCGTACGGCCAGCAGGCGCACCACCGGCCAACTCACTTGGGTGCCGCCCGGTAGAGCTGGGTCGGCCACGACGAGACGAAGGTGTACGGGCTGTTGTTGCGGATACCGAGGTCGTCGGCGAACGCCGTTGCGGATTGTCCCCACCACAGCGGCACGTTGACGGCGTCGCGGGCCTGCAACGTCTCGGCCTCGAGCAGCAGGGCGAGCCGGGCGTCCGGATCGGACTCGGCGTTGGCTCGGTCGAGCAGTTCGACGATCGCGGGGTTGTCGTAGCCGGACGGGTTGCCGGCGCCGAGCAGATAGTTCGGCAGCTCGGCCGGATCACCGGAGGTGGAGAAGTACCACATGAGTCCGACCCCATGGTCGGAACTGGCGTCGAGACTCGCGAGCCACTCCTCGATCGGCACCTCGCGAACGTTGAGCACGACGCCCAGATCGCCGAGTTGTTGGGCCAGCGCCTGTGCGGCCTTGCCGAGCTGCGGGCCGGTGTTGGGAGTGAGGATCTCGGTCTCGAACCCGTCAGGATGCGTGGAGGCGGCCAGGGCGGCTCTGGCGGCTTCGACGTCGAAGCCCCATTGGGGGACAGTGCCCAGTTCCTCGCGTGCCTCCTCCGGCGACAGCGTGCTGACCAGGGACTCCGGCGTCATGATCGCCGTCGCGGCTTCTCCGTGCCCGCGCAGCAACTTGTCCACGTAGGCGTTGCGGTCTACCAGGTGGGCGAACGTCTCGCGTACCTTCGGATCGTCGAAGGGCGCGATGTTGGGGTTGAAGTACAGGCCCACGTAGGACAGGTCACTGACATAGTCGACCCGCATCGTTTGCAGCTTCTCCCACTGCGTGGTCTGGGCGAGGGGGACGTTGAACGCCATGTCGAGGTCGCCCGACTGAGCGGCCACCAACCGTGTCGACTCGTCCGGGACGAAGTTGACCCTGATGTTTTGCACGGCAGGTGCTTCGCCGCGCCATGTGTCGGCGCGCTCGAAGCTCACGTGTGAATCGGGGACGAACTCGGTCACCTTGTAGGGGCCGGTGCCAAGCAGCAGCGCGCTCGGGGTGCCCACGTTTCCGTCGTTGTCCTCCCAGAACGCCTTTGAGGTGATGAAGGCGGTTCCCGCGGTGCTCATGTTCTTGGTGAAGGCGGCGTCGGGCTTGGTCAGCCGGATGGTGATCTCCTCGGCGCCGGTCTGCTCGATGGTGTCGACGCCGGCCAGCAGCCCCGAGAAGCCGGGTGAAGCGGTTTCGTTGCGGGCTTGTTCGAGGCTGAATACCACGTCCTCGGGCGTGACCGGGGTGCCGTCCTGGAACTTGACGTCGTCGCGCAGTTCGAACACGTAGGTGGTGTCGTCGGGCTGTTCCCAGGACTCGGCCAGGCCCGGCTGGACTCGCCCGGTGTCGTCGATGGCGACCAGTCCCTCCTGCGCGATGGAGGCTACGTAGTAGTTCAGGATCCCGGACTCCTGGCCGACGTAGAGGTTGGACAGCGAACCAGGCAGGGCCACGGTGATCTCGGCGATCTGCTCTCCGGTGTCGGCGCCCACGGATTTCGGGGCGTTGTCCGTGCTGGTGCAGGCGGACAGTGCAAGTGCACCGGCGACAGCGGCGGCGGTGGCGCGGGCAGCGCGGCCTGAAGTCAGTGACGGCATATGTGGACTCTTTTCGTCGGGTTTGTAGAACTGGGGCGGGTACGCGAGGGGGAACCGGGAGCGGTGGCTGTCGCTGCGGCGGCGCGCGGTGAGGACTTCGCCGATGTCGGCGGGCGCCGGGCGATGTGAGACCAGGCCTCGCAGGGCGATGGTGATGTTGGGGCTGGCGGCGGCGTCGGCGAGCGTTACTGCGGTGGCGCGCCGGGTCATTGGCGGGTCGAGCGCGAACACGCGCACGCCAGGGGGCAGGTCGACGCCCCGCAGCGAGCTTTCGGCGACGAACACGGTCCCTCGCGCGCAGGTGGCCAGCGCCAGCGCGGCGTCGGTGCGGGTGACGGTGGCGTCGCGGTCACCTGCGGCCCGGGTGATCGCTGCGGCGACGACGTCGCTGCAGGTGCCGGCCCCGGTGATCCACGGTTGAGTGGCTAGCTTCCGCGGTGCGACACGGTCGCTGCCCGGGTCGCGCTCGGCGGCGGTGACGGCCACGATCTGTTCGGCGAACAGGAACGTCGATCGGGTGCTGGCGCCGCGATGGCTGTACCGATGGCTATGCCGATGGCTACCGGGACCGACGATGTCGAAGACGATCGCGAGGTCGGCACGGCCGCCCTGCACGGCGGCGACCGCATGCTCGGAATCGGTGGCCTCGGTGACGCCGACCTCGATGCCCGGGAAGTGGGTGGCCAACCAGGCCGACACGGGCGCCAGGATCACACCGATCGCATCTGGCGGTCCGATCAGGCGGATCGTGCCGGCGCGCCGTCCCAGCAGCCGGGACAGCTCTGTCGCCGCGGCGGTCAGGCTCGCGTCGATCCGGGGAGCGTGGTCGGCGAGCAGGGCGCCGGCCGGGGTCAGTCGTGCCGAGCGTGCCGCCCGGGCCACCAACGTGGCGCCGAGCCGCGACTCCAGGCGCTGCACGTGCTGGGTGATCGTGGGCTGGGTGTAGCCGAGTGTGCGCGCGGCGCCGCTGATCGAGCCCGTCTCGTCGATCGCCACCAGTATCCGCAGTGAGTGCAGGTCGAGTGCGCGGGTCAGTGCCTCGATCTCGGCCTGCACGTCGTCCATGGAGCGAAAGTCTGACACATCCATAGTTACATGCAATGAATAATCGTTAAACCATTGTTAACTGTGATGTTTTGCCGGGGTGCCTGCCATACTGGGCGCCATGACGTCGCCGGATCCGTTGACGACGGTGCAACAGCAGGCCCAGCGTCGTCGCGGCGATCTCTTGGAGTTGTCGCACTCACTGCACGCCGAGCCCGAACTCGCCTTCCACGAGCACCGCAGCTGCGCCAAGACCCGGGCGCTGGTCGCCGAGCGTGGGTTTGAGGTCAGCTCCGCCCCCGGAGGCCTGAACACTGCGTTCCGCGCGGTATACGGCGGCGGTTCACTCGTGTTGGGCATCTGCGCGGAATACGACGCGCTGCCCGGACTCGGACATGCCTGTGGGCACAACATCATCGCCGCGGCCGCGGCGGGGGCCGCCCTGGCGCTGGCGGAAGTGGCCGACGCGCTCGACCTCACCGTCGTCCTGCTGGGCACTCCGGCAGAGGAAGCCGGCGGCGGCAAGGCGGTGCTGCTGGAGGCTGGGGCATTCGACGACATCGCCGCCTGCGCCATGATCCATCCGGGACCCGAGGACATCGCCTGCCCCCGCTCGCTGGCCCTGTGCGATGTCGAGGTCGGCTTCACCGGGCGCGAAGCCCACGCCGCAGTCGCCCCGTTCGCGGGGCGCAACGCCGCCGACGCCATAACCGTGGCGCAGGTCGCGATAGGTCTGCTGCGACAGCACATGGCGCCGGGGCAGATGGTGCACGGGATCGTCACCGAGGGCGGTGCAGCCGCCAACGTGATTCCGGCACACGCCGCGATGCGCTACATCATGCGCGCCGACGACGCCGCGTCGCTGGATGAACTGCGACAACGGGTGACGGCGTGCTTCCAGGCGGGTGCGGTGGCGACCGGCTGTCGGTTCGACGTCGCCGACACCGAACCGCGCTACCTCGAACTCACACCGGACCGGTGGCTGTCGCAGGCCTTCGGCGACGAGATGCTGCGGCTGGGCCGCGCACCCGTCAACGCCGGGCTGGCCGCGAGCTCACCGTTCGGTTCCACCGACATGGGCAACGTCACCCAGGCCATGCCGGCGATCCATCCGATCGTCGGCATCGACGCCCACGGCGCGTCGATCCATCAGGCTGCCTTCGCGGCCGCGGCGGCCGGTCCCAGCGGTGACGAAGCCGTCGTCGACGGGGCCGTGCTGCTTGCGCGCACTCTGGTGCGGCTCGCCCAGTCCCCGGTCCAACGGGACCGGGTCCGCGAGCTGCAGGCCGCGCGTTGAGCGCGGCCGGCGCGTTCACATAGGCGCGTTCAGATGGGCGCGTTCAGATGGGCGCGTTCAGGTGGGTGCGTTCACATCGGGGCGTTGGCGGGCTGGAAGATTCCGGAGCTGTCGGCTTCCTCTTCGGCGCGGATCACGTGCACCACGGCGTTGATCAAAGCCAGGTGGGTGAACGCCTGTGGGAAGTTGCCCAGGTGGCGCCCGGTGCGAGGCTCGATCTCCTCGGCGTAGAGATGCAGCGGGCTGGCGAACGACAGCAGCCGCTCACAAAGATGGCGAGCCCGGCTGATCTCGCCGATCTCGACCAGCGCCGAGACCAGCCAGAACGAGCAGATCGTAAAGGTGCCTTCCTCGCCGGCCAGGCCGTCGTCGGTCTCTTCGACCCGGTACCGCAGCACCAGACCGTCCTCGGTCAGCTCGTCGGCGATGGCCATCACCGTCGCGCGGATCCGTGGGTCATCCGGTGGCAGGAACCGGGTGAGCACCGCCAGCAGCAGGGACGCATCCAGGGCGGGGTCGCCGTAACGCTGGGTGAGCACCCCGCGCTCGTCGACACCGTGTTCGAGGATGTCTTCCCTGATTTCCTCGGCGATGGCCCGCCACTGTTGTGAGTAGGACTTCTCCCCGTGCAGCTCAGCGAGCTTGGATCCGCGGTCGAGTGCCACCCAGCACATGATCTTGCTGGAGGTGAAGTGTTGCGGCTCGCCGCGCACCTCCCAAATGCCGCGATCGGGCTCGCGCCAGTGCTTGATCGCTTCCTCGACCTGCCCCTTGAGCACCGGCCACAGAGTCTCGGGGATCTGCTCGCGCGACTTGGTGTGTAGATACACCGAGTCCAGCATCGTGCCCCAGATGTCGTGCTGGCGCTGGTTGTAGGCGCCGTTGCCGATGCGCACCGGGCGGGCGTAGTCGTAGCCCGACAGGTGGTTGAGCTCCTCTTCGACGAGGCTGCGCTCACCGCCGACGCCGTACATCACCTGAAGCGGGTGGCGCTCCCCGTTGTTGGCCCCGGACACGTCGGCGATGAACGCGAAGAAATCGTCGGCTTCGCGGTCCAGGCCCAGTGTGTACAGGCCCCACAGGGCAAATGTCGAATCCCGTACCCAGGCGTAGCGGTAGTCCCAGTTGCGTTCTCCCCGTGGAGTTTCCGGCAAGGAGGTGGTCGGCGCCGCCAGCAGGGCGCCGGTCGGTGAGTACGTCAGCCCTTTCAGGGTCAACGCGCTGCGCTGCAGATACGACCGCCACGGATGATCGGGGAAGTCGCCGACGTTGATCCACTGACGCCAGCACTCGCTGGTCTTCCACATCTTGTCGGCGGCTTCCTCGTAGGTCTGCGGCGCCGGATGTTTGGACCAGCTCAACGCGACGAACACGTTGTCGCCCTCGTTGAGTCGGGTGCGTGCCCGCGCCTCGCGGCCCTCCAGGCCGATCCGCAGGTTGGTGGTCAGTCGCAGCGTCGGGTGCGAGTCGGGGTTCTTCGTCGCGCGTGCGATCGCCTCACCGTAGGCCTGGGCGGAGTACTCCCAGGTGGCGCTGGTGCGGTGATAGTCGAACGACGGTTCGCAGTTCATCACCAACTCGACGGTGCCGCTCACGCAGCGCACGGTGCGCAGCAGGATGTGTTCGGCGTCCCAGTCCATCGGGGTGCGGCGGTGGGTGCGTGATCGGGTTTCGACGTCGTGCCAGGGCCCCATGACCAGCGCGTCACGCACGATCACCCAGCCGGTGTGGGTCTGCCAGGTGGTCTCGAGGATCAGGCTGCCCGGCAGATAGCGGCGCGCCGCCGGAACTGACACCCCGTACGGGCCGAGCCGGAAGTGTCCGGCGCCGCGGTCCAGAATCGCGCCGAACACGCTGGGAGAGTCCGGGCGCGGCACGCACAGCCATTCGACCGAGCCTGCTGAGCTGATCAGGCACGTGGCTTCGCAATCGGATAGGAACGCGTAGTCCGCGATGGGTGGGAAGGGGTTCCGTAGTGAGGCAGCGGCGTGGGGCTCGGTGGCGGAGAGGGCGAACGTGTCCTCGCCGTCGACCACCAGTTCGTCGGACGCCTCGCTGTGGTGCACGACCATCTGGCCATCATCGACTGCGGGGCGGCCCGGCGTCTACTCGAGCACCGGTGTGTTGGGCGCCGTGTTCACGACGGACCCGCGGTGTCAAGCCAGATTCCGAGGTCAACAGGGGGTCCGGCGGACGGTGAGGGGATCGGAGAGGGAAGTCGCAGAGGAATAGTCTGGCGGGGTGGACGGGTTTCTCGGCTGGTGGGACGGAGTGGAGTTATGGCTCTCCGGACTGCCGTTCGTCGCGCAGACGGCGGTGGTGATGCCGGTTGTGCTCGGTTTGGCCTACGGCATCGCTGTGCTGCTCGACGGTGCGCTGGGCAACGGGATACGGCTCCGCAAGCGGCTACGACGTTCCGGTGAGGACGCCTCGGCTGGCGAAGATGGAGGCCAAGAGTGAGGGCGAGGGTGAGTGCTATGCCGCGATCGCGAGTGACACTGGCGTTGGTGACCTTGATCGTGCTGGTGATCGTCATGTGGCTGCTTACGCGATGAGTTGCGGCGATGCCTTCGAACCGTGATGAGGCACTCTGTTAGGCTTCGCGGCATGCGCACGGCGTCCGGCAACAAGAGCGGCCACGTCATGACGCTCATTGCCGTGGGGTTTTCGGCCGTCGCCGATATCTGCTGTTGTCGCTGACTGCCTGGCCCGTTCCGGTCCGGCGTCGGTGAACGTTGCGGCGTAACTGTTCTCGGCGACTTCGGCGATCGTGCGGGTCGGGTTTGTTGATCTCTGATCCCTGAATCCGTCCCGAAAGGCCACCGTTCATGCACTACGCGCTCAGGATCGGCACAACCCCGGGGCGCTGGCGTGCGGTCGTCGCGCTGGCACTGTCGGCGACGTTGGTGGCATCCTGCGCTGGCGGTGCGAGCGACGATATCGGTGGTGGCGGCGCCGCGGCAGACGCCGACACGACATTGACGTTGGTGGCCTTCGCCGTTCCCGAACCCGGCTGGTCGAAGGTGGCGCCGGCGTTTTCCGACACCGAGGAAGGCGACGGCGTCGCGGTGACCGCTTCCTACGGCGCCTCCGGTGACCAATCCCGAGCGGTCGAAGCCGGCAAGCCCGCCGACATCGTGAACTTCTCCGTCGAGCCCGATATCGCCCGCCTCGTCGAGGCCGGCAAGGTCGACGAAGGGTGGAATGCGGGAGTCACCAAAGGTGTTCCGTTCGGCTCGGTGGTCAGCTTCGCCGTTCGCCCGGGAAACCCGAAGAACATCCGGGACTGGGACGATCTGCTTCGTCCCGACGTCGAGGTGATCACCCCGAGCCCGCTGAGCTCCGGGTCGGCCAAGTGGAACCTGCTGGCGCCCTACGCGTGGGCGAGCAACGGTGGAAAGAACCCGCAGGCAGGACTCGACTACGTCACCGAGTTGGTCAACGACCACGTCCGGTTACGTCCCAGTTCGGGCCGCGAGGCCACCGATGTGTTCACCCTGGGCAGCGGCGATGTCCTGCTGGCCTACGAGAACGAGGCACGAAACTTCGACCTGGAGTACGTCAATCCTCCGCAGACGTTCAAGATCGAGAATCCGGTGGCGGTCGTCAACACCAGCCAGCACCTCGAACAGGCCATCGACTTCGTGAATTTCCAGTTCACCCCGCAGGCCCAGAGGTTGTGGGCCGAGGCGAACTTCCGGCCTGTCGACCCCGCGGTGCTCGCCGAGTATGCCGAGGAGTACCCGGCTCCGGAAAAGCTCTGGACCATCGAGGATTTGGGCGGATGGGATGCGGTTGAACGGCAGTTGTTCGACAAGGACAACGGCACCATCACCAGGATCTACCGGCAGGCCACCGAATGACCTCCGCGGTTGCGCCGGGTCGAACCGGCTTGCGGGTGGGCGTAGCTATGGGATGGCTGTCGGTGATCGTGTTGCTCCCGCTGGCCGCGATCGTGTGGCAGTCCGCCGAAGGTGGGTGGGCGGCGTTCGTCTCGGCGGTCACCTCACCTGCGGCATTGGCCTCGTTTCGGGTCACGCTAACGATCTCGCTGGGCGTGACGGCCGTCAACGCCGTGTTCGGGCTGTTGGTCGCCTGGGTGTTGACCCGAGACGACTTCGTAGGCAAGCGCCTGGTCGACGCGGTGATCGATCTGCCGTTCGCGTTGCCGACGATCGTTGCGAGTCTGGTGATGCTGGCCCTGTACGGGCCGAGCAGTCCGGTGGGTATCCACCTGCAGCACACCCAGTGGGGGGTGGGTGTCGCGCTGTTGTTCGTGACCCTGCCGTTCGTCGTGCGCTCGGTGCAGCCGGTGCTGCTCGAACTCGACCGCGAGGTCGAGGAGGCGGCGGCGTCGCTGGGAGCAGGAAACCTGACGATCCTGTATCGGATCATCCTGCCAGCGTTGTTGCCGGCCTTGCTCTCCGGCGCCGGCCTGGCGTTCTCCCGCGCGATCGGCGAGTTCGGCTCGGTGGTGCTGATCGGCGGTGCGGTGCCTGGTCAGACCGAGGTGTCCGCACAGTGGATCCGAACGCTGATCGAGAACGACGACCCGGTGGGTGCGGCTGCAATCTCGATTGCGCTGTTGGCGATTTCTTTTGCGGTCCTGCTCTTCCTGCGGGGCATCGGCGCTTATGCGTCACGGCGTGAGGACTCGGCGCAATGATTTTGTCGTCGACGGCGCGGCGCCTGATCCGTCTTCTCGCCCTGGGATACATCGCGGTGCTGGTAGCCGTGCCCGTCGGGTTGATCCTGTGGCGGACGTTCTCACCGGGCGTGGGGCAGTTCTATGCGGCGATCAGCACACCTGCGGCTATCTCGGCACTGAACTTGTCCCTGTTGGTAGTGGCAATCGTGGTGCCGCTCAACGTGATCTTCGGTGTACCGACCGCGTTGATGCTGGCGCGCAACAAATTTCGCGGCAAGACCTTGCTGCAGGCGTTGATAGACCTGCCGTTCGCGGTGTCGCCGGTCATTGTGGGGGTCGCGCTGATCCTGCTGTGGGGCAGTGCCGGCCTGTTCGGGTTCGTCGAGAACAACCTGGGGCTGAAGATCATCTTCGGCTTCCCGGGCATCGTGCTGGCCAGCATCTTCGTCACGGTTCCGTTCGTGATCCGCGAGGTCGAGCCCGTGCTGCACGAACTGGGCACCGACCAGGAGGAGGCGTCGGCGACGTTGGGTGCCGCCTGGTGGCAGACGTTCTGGCGGATCACACTGCCTTCGATTCGGTGGGGCCTGACCTACGGCATCGTGCTGACCGTGGCGCGCACGCTCGGCGAGTTCGGCGCGGTGCTCATGGTCTCGTCGAACCTTCCCGGGCAGTCGCAGACGCTGACGTTGCTGGTCGCCGACCGCTACAACCGCGGACAGGAGTACGGCGCCTACGCGTTGTCGACGCTGCTGATGGCGGTGGCCGTCGTGGTGCTCATCGCGCAGGTGTTTCTCGAGGCCCGTCGCTCGCGGGCGACCCGGTGAATCCGGCAACGGAGTTTGGAGTGACCCAGTCATGACCTACGCGATCACGGTGACCGGCGCCAACAAGCGCTACGGTGATTTCGCCGCCCTGGACAACGTTGACTTCGTCGTGCCGGCCGGTTCGCTGACCGCGCTGCTGGGGCCCAGCGGCTCGGGCAAGTCCACCCTGCTGCGCTCGATCGCCGGCCTCGATCTGCCAGACAGCGGAACGATCACCATCAACGGCCGTGACGTCACCGACGTGCCCCCGCAGAAACGGGGGATCGGGTTCGTGTTCCAGCACTATGCGGCGTTCAAGCACCTGACAGTCCGCGAGAACGTCGCGTTCGGGTTGAAGATCCGCCGTAAGCCCAAGGCGAAGATCAAGGAGAAGGTCGACAACCTGTTGGAGGTGGTGGGGTTGGCCGGGTTCCAGCGTCGATATCCCAGTCAGCTCTCCGGTGGTCAGCGTCAGCGGATGGCGCTGGCCCGGGCGCTGGCCGTCGACCCCGAGGTGCTGCTGCTCGACGAACCCTTCGGCGCGCTCGACGCCAAGGTCCGCAAGGAACTCCGCCAGGGCCTGCGCGAGATCCACGACCGGACCGGCATCACCACCGTCTTCGTCACCCACGACCAGGTCGAGGCGATTGACGTCGCCGATCGGATCGCGGTGCTCAACAAGGGCCGAATCGAACAGGTCGGCTCACCGAACGATGTCTACGACAGCCCGGCGAACGCGTTCGTGATGTCGTTTCTAGGTGCGGTGTCGTCTCTTAACGGTGCGCTGGTGCGCCCGCACGACATCCGGGTGGGCCGTGACCCCGAGATGGCGATCGCGGCCGGTGACGACTCGGTGCGTGCCGCCGGAGTCATCCGCGCCAGGATCGACCGCATCGTGCTGTTGGGGTTCGAGGTCCGCCTCGAGTTGACCAACGCCGCCACCAACGCCACGTTCACCGCGCAGATCACCCGCGGTGACGCCGAGGCGCTTCAGGTCGCCGAAGGCGATACCGTCTACGTCCGGGCCACCCGGGTGCCTACGCTGCCCGACGCCTCAGGCCAAGGCGAGAAACAGCTTCTCTAGCTCCTCGACGTTGAGCTCGCGTTGACCACCGTCCTTCTCGTCGGTGACGATGCACTCGCGTAGGCCGGTCGCCACGATCTTGAAACCGGCCCTGTCCAGGGCTCGCGACACCGCCGCCAACTGGGTGACGACATCCCTGCAGTCGCGGCCTTGTTCGATCATCGAGATGACACCCGCCAGTTGGCCCTGGGCGCGGCGCAGACGATTGAGGACAGCGCTGATGCTCTCCTGGTCACCAACCATGACGGGCTCCTTGTCGATCAGGTGTTCAACGGCTGTGAACAGCTAGCGACCATGCTACCCACCGGGGTATGGCCGTGGGGTCGGCCGCCATCACGCCAGCCCCTTGAGCATCAGGTTCCAGTACATCGCAGGAAGTCCGTACTTCTTCATGTACCAGTACGCCCTGTGCGGCTTGGTCGGGTCCAGCAGCGGCACAGACGGTTTGAGGTTGAATTCGTAGTCGAACTCGGCCAGCAGCATGTCGTGCGAGGACGTCACGATCGGACATGAGGCGTACCCGTCATAGCTAGCGGTCAGGGGCTTGCCGGCCAGGTAGGAGTCGACGTTGTCGACTACCACCGGAGCCTGTTTGCGGATCGCGGCGCCGGTTTTCGAGTTCGGCGAGGAGCCGACGTCCCCGAGCGCGAACACGTTCGGGTAGCGCACGTGCTGCATGGTGTGTTTGTCGATGTCGACGTAGCCGCCCGGCTGCCCGGTCGACAGCGGACTGTTTTTGATCCAGTCCGGGGCCGACTGATGCGGTACGAGGTGGAGCATGTCGTAGCTCAGCGTGCCGTCCTCGCCGCCCTCGGCGACCGCGCCGAGGGTCACCTTGTGTCCCGCCGGGTCCACCGAAGTCACCTCGGTATTGGTGTGCAGTTGGATCCCGTAGTCGGCGATCACCTTGTCGAGGTTGTCGGCGATCGCGGCGATGCCGAAGATGCGCGGGGTGGGTACCACCAGGTGCACGTCGATGTTGTCGAGCACGCCTTGGCTGCGCCAGTAGTCACACGCCAGATAGGCGATCTTCTGCGGTGCCCCGGCGCATTTGATCGGACCCGACGGCATCGCGAACACCGCTGTGCCGGAACGGGTGTTCTTGATGAACTCCCAGGTGCGCGGAGCGAGGTCGAATTGGTAGTTCGACGACACCCCGTCGCGGCCCAGGGCGTCGGCCGCGCCGTCGATGCGACCCCAGTCGAGCTGGATGCCGGGGCACACTACGAGCGCGTCGTAGGTGTAGGCCGCCCCGTCCTCGCAGGTCACGGTATTGGTGTCGGGGTCGACTGCCGACGCGGCGTTGCGAATCCACGTTGCGTCGTGAGGCATGACGCTGGCCTCGGCTCGCTCGGTGGACCCGGCGTCCGCCTGGCCGGCGCCGACCAGGGTCCACAGTGGCTGGTAGTAGTGCACGCTGGACGGTTCGATGACGGCAACGTCGGCGTGCCCCTTGCGCAGCAGGCGGGCTGCGACGGTGATGCCGGCGGTGCCGCCGCCGATGATCAGGATGCGGTGGTGGTTGGTCTTCATTGTCCTAACCTGGTCCTACCTTGTTTTCGTGTTCCTGTTGTATCCCGTTGCAGTTCAGGCGCTTTGGGTCACTTCATCCCACGCGTTGTAGCCGCCCAGGATGTCGCTGACATCGCTGAACCCGCGCTCGCGTAGCAGGCTGGCCGCCACCGAGGAGCGGTAACCGCCCGCGCAGTAGACGACGGTCGGGGCCTGGCTGTTCAGTTCGGCGATGCGGTCGGGAAGCTGTCCGACCGGGATGTTGACCGCTCCGGGGATCATTCCGGCAGCTGCCTCGCCGGGGTTGCGCACGTCGACGATCTGCAGCCCGCTGATCTCGCTGGCGCGCTCGCCGAAGGTCTTGGCCGATAGCCGTGAGGCCACCTGCACCTGATCGGGTTTGGTGAACATCACCTTCTCCGGTTCGGCGAGGTAGCCGATCACCCTGTCGAATCCGATCCGCGCCAGTCTGTTCTTGCCTTCCAGCTCCTGGCCGTCGTTGGTCATCAGCACGATGTCGACATCGTGTTTGACCACTGACCCGGCGAACTCTGCGTAGCGGCCTTCCAGGCCGATGTTGACGGCGCCACGCAGATGGCCCTGCGCGAATTCCTCAGGGGTGCGCCCGTCGACGAGGATCGCGCCTGCAGCGACTGCCTCTTGGACCTGCGGGTAGGTCATCGCCGCGGGCATGGCGGTCTCGTCGAGCAGCGCGCGGTCCTTGCGGTTGAGGATCGCGTCGTAAACGAAGTAGCTCGGTGCCGGTGGCTGGCCCTCGGTGACCATTGCCATGAAGGTGGCCTTGTCGGGTGCGCGCAGCGCGTAGTTCCACTCCTTTTGGTCGCCGATAGTCGACCACAAGTCGGTGGACAGATTCTTGCCGCAGGCCGAGCCGGCGCCGTGGGCGGGGTACACCCGGGTCGCGTCGGGAAGTGGCATCAACTTGTCGTGCAGCGAGTCGTAAAGCATGTCGGCCAGTTCGTCCCGGCTGAAGCCGATCGAAGCCAGTAGGTCGGGGCGTCCGACGTCACCGATGAACAGTGTGTCGCCGGTCATGACGCCGTACGGCACGGTGTCGTTGGCGTGTTCGTAGACCACGATGCTCATCGATTCGGGGGTGTGACCGGGGGTGTGGCGGAATTCCAGGGTGACCCCGTCGGGGCCGCCCAGCGAGTAACGCTGGCCGTCCTCGACCGCCATGAAGTCGAACTCGGGCTTGGCGACCGAGGAGTACACGATCTTGGCGCCGGTCGC
>CAZLTV010000021.1:0-2009 GCA_964562545.1 uncultured Mycobacterium sp.
TCGGCCGACGAATAGCCCGGCAGCGTCGGCGGACCGTCCGGATCACCGGTCATGGCCGCGACCCCGGTGGCAGCCTGGATGACGTAGTCGAACGCCGGATCGTCGCCGCCGTCCAGCCCGAACCCGGTCATCGCCACACAAACGATGCTCTCGTTGAACTCCCGTAGCGAGTCGTAGGTCAACCCGAGCCGCCGGATGGCCGACGGTTTCATGTTGACCAGCAACGCGTGCGAGTCGGCGACCAGCTCGCCGAGCGCTCGCCGGCCCTCGGCGGAGCGCAGATCAAGACACACGCTCTGCTTGTTGCGGTTCAGGCTGGCGAAGTAGCTGTCGCTGACCTGGCGGGAGATCTCACCTCCGGGTGGCTCGATCTTGATCACTTCGGCGCCCAGATCGGCAAGCATCATCGTCGCGTACGGCCCGGCCAACATAACCCCGACTTCGAGAATCCGGATCCCCGTCAGCGGTCCCGCAGCACTCACCGGCGCTGCGCCCGTCGGCTCTTCATCGATGACTCCTCTCCCGAGGGCTCGTCGCGACCCAAGTATTCATCGCAGCGCCGCGGCTAGTTCTGCGATCACCTCACGAGTACGGTACTTCGAGGCCACCAGCTCGTCTCGGGTGTCCCCGATCGGTAGCAGCCGCACCGACAAATCGGTGACCCCGGCGTCGGCGAATTGCTTGAAGCGATCCAGAATTGACTGCTCGTCGCCGGCCGCGCAGAGGTCGCCGACGGTGCGGGCATCACCCCGGTCGAGCAACCGCTGGTAATTCGGCGAGGTTTCGGCTTCGGCGAGAATGCGGTTGGCCCGCTCCTTGGCCTCGTCGATCTGCGAGTTGGCGCACAGACACACCGGAATGCCGGCGACGATGCGCGGCGCCGGACGACCCGCGGCGGCGGCCGCCTTGGTGATCTTGGGCGCGATGTGTTCGCCGATCGACTTCTCGTCGGCCATCCACAGCACCGTCCCGTCGGCCCACTCCCCGGCGATCTGAAGCATGACCGGCCCAAGCGCGGCGACCAGCACAGGCATTGGCGAGTCGGCACCAAGGGCGGTCGGGTTGTGCACCGTAAACGTGCCGTTCTCGACATCGACGGAGCCTGGTCCGGCCAGTGCGGTGTTGAGCACCTCAAGGTAGTCGCGGGTGTAGGCGGCCGGCTTGTCGTAGGGAAGGCCAAGCATGTCGCGAACGATCCAATGATGGGACGGCCCCACCCCGAGCGCGAGCCTGCCCGCCGCCATAGCGTGCACCGAAAGTGATTGGCGCGCTAGCGCGATAGGATGTTGGGCCTGCAGCGGCACAACGGCGGTACCCAGCTCGATCCTCGAGGTGTGTGCCGCCATCAGCGCCACCATCGTCAGACAGTCGAAATCATCGGGCACCTGAGGCATCCAGGCGGTGTCCAGGCCGGCCTGCTCAGCCCATTCGATATCGGCGACCAGTTTCTTAACCTTGCGGGCCATATCGCCGCGCTCGGCCCCGATCATCACACCGAGGCGCATGTCCACTCCCCTTCCAACACCCGAATCGCCTGCACCGCAAGCAGGATCATTAGGCTTCCTGCTTGGTCAACTCACGCACATCGCGCACCAGGTCCTCCAGCGACGTGCCCGTGGGAAACACTGCAGCCGCACCCGCGTCGAGCAGCTTCTGGACGTCGCCCTGCGGAATGGTTCCACCGACCACCACCGCGATATCGCCGGCGTCGGCGGCCCGTAGCGCCTCGACAGTGCGGGTGGTCAACGCGACATGCGCGCCGGACAGGATCGAAAGTCCCACCAGCGCAACGTCTTCCTGCAAGGCGATTGACACGATATCTTCGATGCGCTGCCGGATCCCGGTGTAGATCACCTCGAAACCGGCATCGCGCAACGTGCGTGCCACGATCTTGGCGCCCCGATCATGGCCGTCGAGGCCCGGCTTGGCGACCAGTACCCGAACATTCATCAGGAACCTCGCTTCTTCGCGCAAGCGCTCATCAGAAACCTCGCTTCTTCGCGCAAGCG
>CAZLTV010000021.1:2109-38037 GCA_964562545.1 uncultured Mycobacterium sp.
AACCTCGCTTCTTCGCGCAAGCGCTCATCAGAAACCTCGCTTCTTCGCGCAAGCGCTCATCAGAAACCTCGCTTCTTCGCGCAAGCGCTCATCTAGAACACCACCGGCTGCTGGAACTCGCCCCACACCGATTTCAGCGTGGACACCATCTCGCCCACCGTGCAATACGCGTTGGCACAGTCGATCAGCTTGTGCATCAGGTTGTCGTCGCCTTCTGCAGCACGGGCCAACTCGGCCAACGCCGCCTTCACCGCCGCGCCGTCGCGGTCGGCTTTCACCTTGGCCAGTCGTTTGAGCTGCAGGTCGCGACCTTCGGCATCCAGTTCATAGGTCGCGATATCCGGCGCCGCCTCGTCAGTGACGAACTTGTTCACCCCCACCACCGGACGCTGGCCCGACTCCACTTCCTGGTGGATCTTGTATGCCTCGTCGGCGATCAACCCTTGCAGGTAGCCGTCCTCGATGCAGCGCACCATGCCGCCATGCGCCTCGAGGTCGTGCATGATCTCCACGATCTTCTCCTCGGTGGCGTCGGTAAGCGCCTCGATGAAGTAGGAGCCGCCGAGCGGATCCGCCACCTTCGTCACTCCGGTCTCGTAGGCCAGGATCTGCTGAGTGCGCAGCGCGAGTGTCGCCGACTCCTCGCTGGGCAGCGCAAACGGCTCATCCCAGGCTGCGGTGAACATCGACTGGACGCCGCCGAGCACCGCCGCCATCGCCTCGTAGGCCACCCGGACCAGGTTGTTCTGCGCCTGCGGGGCGTACAGCGATGCCCCGCCGGCGACACAGCCGAACCGGAACATCGAGGCCTTGTCGATGGTGGCGCCATAGCGCTCACGCACGATGGTGGCCCAACGTCGCCGCCCGGCGCGGTACTTGGCGATCTCCTCGAAGAAGTCGCCGTGGGTGTAGAAGAAGAACGAGATCTGCGCGGCGAACTTGTCGATGGTCATCCGCCCACGCTCAACGACAGTGTCGCAGTAGGTGACACCGTCGGCCAGCGTAAACGCCATCTCCTGGACCGCGTTGGCGCCGGCGTCGCGGAAATGCGCCCCGGCGACCGAAATTGCGTTGAAGCGGGGCACCTCGGCCGCGCAGAACTCGATGGTGTCGGCGATCAGCCGCAACGAGGGTTCGGGCGGCCAGATCCAGGTCCCGCGCGAGGCGTATTCCTTGAGGATGTCGTTTTGGATGGTGCCGGTGAGCTTCTCGCGCGGCACCCCTTTCTTTTCGGCGGCTGCGACGTAGAAGGCCAACAGAATGGCGGCGGTGCCGTTGATGGTGAAGCTGGTACTGATCGCCTCCAGCGGGATGCCGTCGAACAAGATTTCAGCGTCGGCGAGCGTGTCCACCGCGACGCCCACCCGTCCGACTTCCTCGCCGTATTCGGGATCATCGGAGTCGTAGCCGCATTGGGTGGGCAGGTCCAGCGCCACCGACAACCCGGTGCCGCCCTGGTCCAGCAAGTAGCGATAGCGGCGGTTGGACTCCTCGGCGGTGCCGAATCCGGAGTACTGCCGAAAGGTCCACGTCTTGCCCCGATATCCGGACGCGAAGTTGCCGCGGGTGAACGGGTAGGTCCCCGGCGGCGGTGGGTCGGTGGCGCGCTCATCCGGCCCGTACACGGGTTCCAGCGGGATCCCGGACGGGGTCTGCACAAGGTGGTCGACTGGGTCGGTCATCACGGGATAACGTACTTGCAGAAAATGAGAATGCCAATACCGGTTCGCGGAAAGGTGCACGCCGCAGCGGGTGCGGAGGCCGGGAACGACCACCTGAAACCCCGCTACACAGCGAATATGTGATTCGCGTAAAATGAGAACGGCACTATCCCGTGCCGCGATGAGGAGGCTGCGTTGTCGGAAAGGCCCACCGATCCAGATCAGGCGCCGTTCAGCGACCGAACACTGGTCGTCTCGGGAGGTAGCCGTGGAATCGGGCTGGCCATCGCCCTGGGCGCGGCCAAGCGGGGCGCCAACGTCGTGCTCCTGGCCAAGACCGCCGAGCCGCACCCCAAACTGCCCGGCACCGTGCACACGGCCGTGGCCGAACTCGAGGCCGTCGGCGGAAAGGCCGTGGCAGTAGTCGGCGATGTCCGCAAGGAAGAAGATGTCGAGCGGGCGGTCGAAATCACCGTGGAACATTTCGGTGGCGTCGACATCGTGGTCAACAACGCGAGCGCGATCGCCACCGAGCCGACCGAGAATCTGTCGGCCAAGAAGTTCGACCTGATGATGGACATCAATGTCCGCGGCACCTTCCTTCTCACCAAGGCGGCACTTCCACACCTGCGCAAGTCCGGTGCGCGTACGCAAGGCACGGGCCAGCCCGGGGCACAGGTCATGACGATCTCGCCCCCACTGAACCTGACCCCACACTGGTTGGGTGCGCATCCGTCGTACACGCTGTCGAAGTACGGGATGACGATGCTGTCTCTTGGCTGGGCAACCGAATACGGTGACGCCGGGATCGGGTTCAGCTGCCTGTGGCCGCAGACCTATATCGCAACTTCGGCGGTGTCCAACCTGGCCGACGGGGACGACCTGGTCAAAGCTTCACGCAGCCCCGACATCATGGCCGACGCCGCGGTGGAGATCTTCGGCAGGCCGGCAGCCGAGGTCAACGGGCAGTGCTTCATTGACTCCGACGTGCTCGCCGCCGCGGGCATGACCGATTTGTCGCGCTACGGCGGTGGCGACGACCCGATGTGGGATATCTTCCTAGATAAATCATGAGCATCTCATTACTGCTGGAAATGGCGTCTTCGACCGATCCCTCGCGGACGGCCGTGGTCTCCGACGACATCCGGCTCACCACAGAAGAATTGAGCACTCTGGCCGACGGTGGCGCAGGGGTGATCTCGACCTCCGGCGCGCAGCACGTCGCCTACATCGGCACCGGCGGGGCGATGCTGCCGTTGCTGTTGTTCGCCTCGGCGCGCGCCGCAGTTCCCGTCACCCCGCTGAACTATCGGCTCTCGGCCGAGGGGCTGCGGGCACTTCTGGATCGACTGCCCGATCCGTTGGTGGTCGTCGACGACGAGTACCGCGACGCCGTCGGCGACGGCTACCGGTTGATGAGCTCGGCCGAATTCCTGGAAGCGGCCAAAACTGCCGAACCCGCGGCCGAATTCGCCGATCCCGACGCCGTGGCCGTGGTGCTGTTCACCTCGGGCACCACGTCCAAGCCCAAGGCTGTGGAGCTCACCCACAACAATCTGACCAGCTACGTCACCGGCACCGTCGAATTCGCCTCGGCCGAACCCGGCGACGCCGCGTTAATCTGCGTGCCTCCCTACCACATCGCAGGGGTGGGCGCGGCGCTGTCGAACCTCTACGCCGGACGAAAGATGGTGTATCTACGCCATTTCGACGCCGCCGAATGGGTACGGCTGGTCCTCGATGAAGGCGTCACCTCGGCGACGGTCGTACCGACAATGCTCGACCGCATCGTCACCGTGCTGGAGTCGCAAGGCACCGCGCTGCCAAAGCTGCGCACGCTGGCCTACGGCGGTTCCAAGGTCGCACTGCCCCTGGTCCGCAAGGCGCTCAGCCTGCTGCCCGCGGTCGGCTTCGTCAACGCCTACGGCCTGACCGAAACCAGTTCCACGATCGCCGTCCTAACTCCCGACGACCACCGCGCCGCACTGGCCGCCACCGATGAGGCGGCTGCCCGGCGGCTCGGCTCGGTCGGCCAGCCGGTACCCGGCATCGAGGTCCAGATCCGCGGTGAGGACGGCACGGTGCTCGGTGCCGGCGAACCCGGCGAACTGTTCGTCCGCGGCGAGCAGGTGTCGGGCAAGTACACCGACATCGGCTCGGTGCTTGACGAAGAGGGTTGGTTTCCGACCAAGGACGTGGCTTACCTCGACGAAGAGGGCTACCTGTTCATCGGTGGCCGCTCCGACGACACGATCATCCGCGGCGGCGAGAACATCGCCCCCGCCGAAATCGAGGACGTTCTCGTCGAACATCCAGACGTGCGCGATTGCGCCGTCGTCGGCGCCGACGACCCCGAATGGGGCCAGATCATCGTCGCCGTGGTGGTCCCCCGCCCCGGCAGCGAACCCGACGTCGAAGGCCTCCGCGCACACGTCCGGTCGCAGCTGCGCGGATCCCGCACCCCAGACCGGGTCGTGTTCCGGGCTGAACTGCCGACCAACGCGACCGGAAAAGTGTTGCGCCGCGAACTCGTCAACGAACTCAACGCCCAGTCAAAGGAGCCCGCATGATCAAGAACGGCACACGGCTGCAAAGCCAGGTCTGCGACACCCAGGTCATCGTGGTGCGCAGTTCCGACAGTCTCGATGACCTGCGCGCCGGCGGTGCGCCGATGGTGCCGATGGGCGGTGAGGTGGATGCCAGCCTCACCATTGATGCATCGCTGTCGGACGGCACTTTGATGGGCAAGCGCTACGTCGACGACACCGGCGCCGAGGTCCTGGTGACCAAGGCCGGGGCCGGCACGCTGAGCGTCGGGGCAACCCCACTGGCCCTCAAGGAAGCCAAGCCGCTGCCCGCCAGCGACTGACGTGGCCGGGCAGGCGTCCGCGCCGGCGCGCGTCACTCCGCGCCGGGTAGCGTTCGCAAGCTTCATCGGCACGACGGTCGAGTTCTACGATTTCCTGATCTACGGAACAGCCGCCGCGCTGGTGTTTCCAAAGCTCTTCTTCCCCAACGCTGCCCCAGCCACCGGGATACTGTTGTCGTTCGCCACATTCGGCGTCGGTTTCTTCGCCCGCCCACTCGGCGGAATCGTGTTCGGGCACTTCGGCGACCGGGTCGGACGGCGCCGGATGCTGGTGTACTCCCTGGTCGGCATGGGCGTATCCACAGTTCTCATCGGACTGCTGCCGACCTACGCCCAGATCGGTCTGGCTGCGCCGGTTCTGCTGACACTGCTGCGATTGGCACAGGGTTTCGCTGTGGGCGGCGAGTGGGGTGGCGCCACGCTGATGGCCGTGGAGCACGCCTCAGCCCGACGGCGCGGCTTCTATGGCGCCTTCCCCCAAATGGGCGCACCCGCCGGAACCGCCACCGCCACACTGGCGTTCTACCTGGTTGCGCAACTGCCCGACGATCAGTTCCTGTCCTGGGGCTGGCGGGTTCCGTTCCTGGCCAGCGCGGTGCTGATCGTGATCGGCCTGGTGGTACGGCTGACGGTGACCGAAAGTCCCGACTTCGCCGACCTCACACAACGTTCCGCCGTCGCGCGCACACCGATCGTGGCCGCGTTCCGCAAACACTGGCGAGAAATTCTGCTGGTGGCCGGCGCCTACCTGGCCCAAGGCGTGTTCGCCTACATCTGCGTGGCCTACCTGGTGTCCTATGCCACCACGGTGGTAGGCATCGCCCGAGAGTGGGCGCTGCTCGGCGTGTTCCTGGCCGCGGTGGTCGCGGTGCTCACCTACCCACTGTTCGGCTCGCTGTCCGACCGCCTGGGGCGCAAACCGCTCTACCTGTTCGGTGTGCTGGCGATGGCGGCGTCGGTGCTACCCACGTTCGCGCTGATCAATACCGGCCGCCCGGCGCTGTTCGTGGTCGCGCTGCTGCTGATCTTCGGCCTGGCGATGGCCCCGGCGGCAGGGGTGACCGGAGCGCTGTTCTCGATGTCCTTCGACGCCGACGTCCGCTACAGCGGAGTGTCGATCGGCTACACCCTGTCCCAGGTCATCGGTTCGGCGTTCGCCCCGACCATCGCCACCGCGTTGTACACCGCCACCGGGTCCAGCAACGCCATCGCCGGATACCTGCTTGCGGTGTCGGCAATCTCTGCGGTGGCGGTGTGTTTCCTGCCCGGCCCGTGGAGACCCTCGGCGCGCCGCGGCGAAGGCGAACCGATCCCCGCGATCGACTGATAGCTTCTGCGCTGTGAGGCCCCGCCGCCTGCTCCTCAAATATGCCGCCGGCCTCACGTGGGCTTACCTGCTCACACTGGCCGAGGTCGTCGCCATCGTCGTGTCGTTGGGCGGTCGCCGCGCGTTCACCGTCGAAGGGTTCGTCGCCCTCGCTGTGCTCGTCATCGTCGGCGCCATCACCATTGCGGTCGGCGCGGTCCTGATCATTCGGCCCACTGTGCGGTGGGTTGCTGCAGGTGTGGACCCGACCGATGAGCAGGTGCGCTCGGCGTCGAAGATCACCCGCCGCCAGGCCGCCATCACATTGGCGCCGTGGGGCGTGGCCGCCGCGATTCTGGTGCCGCTGAGTATCGAACAGGGACTCACAACAGTCTTGGTCGTCGCCTCAGCGATGATGTTCGGTGCGGTCGCCACAGTAAGCACAGGGTTCCTGTTCACGCTGCGCACCCTTCGTCCATTGCTGGGCGGTGTCCCACCCGGGCGGCAACGCCGCTCGGTGCCCGGGGTGCGTGCCCGGCTGCTGATCATGTGGCTGGTGTGCACGGCGCTGCCGGGGTCGGGTATCGCGCTGCTGTTGATCATGCAGTCCAACAACTGGCTCATCGACGAGTCGACGTCGATCGATCTTGCCCTGTTGGTGCTGACACTGGTCGGCCTTCTGCTCGGTCTGCGGGCGCTGATTCTGGTCTCGATGTCGATTTCCGACCCGGTCGGGCAGGTGATCGACGCGATGGCCGATGTGGAGCGGGGCAACATCGGCCGCACGGTCGAAGTGTATGAGTGGTCCGAGATCGGTCGGCTACAAAGCGGTTTCAACAGCATGGTCGCCGGCCTGCAAGAGCGTGACCGGCTTCGTGATCTGTTCGGCCGGCATGTCGGCGAGGAGGTCGCCCGCCACGCGGTCGCCGCCGAGGAGGCGCCGTCCGGTGACGAACGCGATGTGGCCGTGCTGTTTATCGACCTGGTGGGTTCGACCCAGTTGGCGATCGATCACGAACCCCACGAGGTCGCCGAGGTTCTCAACGACTTTTTTCGTATCGTCGTGGCCCAGGTCGACGCTCGGCACGGTCTGGTCAACAAGTTCCAGGGCGATGCCGCCCTGGCGGTGTTCGGCGCCCCGCTTCGCACCGACAACCCGGCCTCGGCGGCCCTGGCGACGG
Source organism: uncultured Mycobacterium sp. (assembly GCA_964562545.1). GTDB lineage: Bacteria > Actinomycetota > Actinomycetes > Mycobacteriales > Mycobacteriaceae > Mycobacterium. The sequence goes on from CAZLTV010000021.1 coordinate 9,127, forward strand.
CCCGCGCGCTGGCACCTGAGCTGCAGAGTCTTCCGCTGGATTTCGGAATCGGGGTGTCGGCGGGGCCGGTATTCGCCGGCAATATCGGCGCGGAGAACCGCTACGAGTACACCGTCGTCGGCGACGCGGTGAACGAAGCCGCACGACTGGCTGACTGCGCCAAGGAGGCCGTCGGCCGCACCCTGTGTTCGGGCTCTGCCATCGATCGGGCCGACGACTCGGAGCGGTCGCGGTGGGTTGCCCGCGGCCAGACGCGACTTCGCGGGCGGTCGGTGGGTACGCACCTGTTCGCCCCGATGGAATAGCGGCCGTCCCGTTCGGCCATTTGGGAACCATCGCTTGCACGACTGTAGTCACTAGACTACAGTCACACTCGTCGCTGTAGTCAAACGACTACAGCGACTCCACCCACCGCACCGACCTGGCGGCATCACCGCCGAGAGAGTTTGATGACCTGATGGCCGAGATCAGCCGCTCCCGCACCGTGCACGCACCCGCAGAAACGATCTGGACCGTCCTGGCCGACTTCGGCGCACTCAGCACGTGGGCCGACGGGATCGATCACTCATGCCTGCTGAACCACGGCCATGACGACGACACCGTCGGCACGGCCCGACGCGTCCAGGTCGGTCGCGACACCCTGGTCGAGACGATCACCGACGCCGATCCGCGACGAACCCTCGCCTACGACATCGCCGGGCTGCCGCCGGCTTTCTCGGCCTCGAACCGATGGACACTAACCCCCGGCCCCGGCAACGACACCACCGTAACCCTCACCAGCACAGTGCACATGAACCGCACCCTGCTACGCCGCGTCGCCGAGCGCGCCATGGCACAGCTGCTCGCCAGACGCTCCGAATCTCTACTGACCTCACTTGCCACCGCATCAGAAGGAGTCACCGCATGACATCCACACGACCCGACGTCGTCATCATCATGACCGACGAAGAACGCGCCACACCGCCCTACGAAGACTCCGATGTCGGAGCCTGGCGCACCCGAACACTCTCCGGCAGAAGGTGGTTCGACGAGAACGGGGTTAGTTTCACCCGGCACTACACCGGGTCCCTGGCGTGTGTGCCCAGTCGACCGACGTTGTTCACCGGCCATTACCCAGACCTGCACGGCGTCACCCAAACCGACGGCATCGGCAAGTCCTACGACGATTCCCGGCTGCGTTGGCTACGCAGCGGCGAAGTACCCACGCTCGGCAACTGGTTCCGCGCCGCCGGCTATGACACCCACTACGACGGCAAATGGCACATCTCCCATGCCGACCTGACCGACCCGGACACCGGAGAGTCCCTCGACACCAACGACGACGACGGCGTCGTCGACCCCGACGCGGTACACCGCTACCTGGAAGCCGACCCTCTCGACCCCTATGGGTTTTCAGGCTGGGTGGGTCCGGAACCGCACGGCGCCAAACTGTCCAACGCCGGAATCCGGCGCGACCCCCTGATCGCCGACCGCGTCGTGGCGTGGCTTGAGGACCGCTACGCCCGGCGGCGCGCCGGCGACCCCGAAGCGTTGCGCCCGTTCCTGCTGGTGGCCAGCTTCGTCAACCCGCATGACATCGTGCTGTTCCCGGCATGGGCGCGACGCAGCCCCATTCAGCCCAGCCCACTGGACCCGCCGCACGTCGCACCCGCACCGACCGCCGATGAAGACTTGTCCACCAAGCCTGCGGCCCAGATCGCCTTCCGTGAGGCCTATTACTCGGGATACGGTCCGGCACGGATGATGGAGCGGACCTACCGCAACAACGCCCAGCAGTACCGCGACCTGTACTACCGGCTGCACGCCGAGGTCGACGGCCCGATCGATCGGGTGCGCCGAGCCGTGACCGAGGGCGGCTCGGGCAGTGGCCCCGACGACACGGTGCTCGTGCGCACCGCAGACCACGGCGATCTGCTCGGCGCCCACGGCGGGCTGCACCAGAAGTGGTTCAACCTCTACGACGAGGCGACTCGTGTCCCGTTCGTCGTCGCGCGAGTGGGCAACACGTCGACCTCACCACGAACAGTGCCGACCCCGACATCACACGTCGACTTGGTCCCCACCCTGCTTTCGGCCGCAGGAATAGATGCAGATTCCACGGCTTCTGTTCTGGCGCAGTCATTTTCGGAGGTTCATCCACTTCCCGGGCGAGACCTGATGCCCGTGGTGGACGGAGCCCCATCCGACGAGGAACGTGCCGTCTATTTGATGACCCGCGACAACGTCCTCGAGGGCGACACCGGCGCGTCAGGCGTTGCCAGGGCGCTGCATCTCACGTCGAAAGTGCCCGCGCCCCTGCGCATCCGGATTCCCGCCCATACCGCAGCGAACTTCGAGGGCTTGGTCGTGTGCGTCGACGAGGCCGCCGCACCGGGCGGCGCGGGGCACCTATGGAAGCTGGTTCGTTCATTCGACGATCCGGCCACCTGGACCGAACCGGGCGTACGCCACCTGGCAGCCGACGGTATGGGCGGCCCGATGTATCGCAGCGAGCCACTCGACGATCAATGGGAACTCTACGATCTGACCGACGACCCGATCGAGGCTCGTAACCGGTGGGACGAACCCGAACTGCTCGAGCTGCGCGCCCATCTGCGTGCACAGCTCAAGCAGGCGCGCACCGACGCAGTGCCTGAACGCAACCAGCCGTGGCCGTACGAATCCCGGCATCCGGCCAAGCCGTCGGGATGGTCGGAAGCGCTGCGCCAGCTGCTCCCCCGGCGCTGAATCGGGACCGGAATGACGTGTCGAATCAGGTCCGCGCGAACTGCTTTTCGTCGTAGAGCCGCGCCCACTCGGCGCGGGGCTTGATCGACACGTCGACGTCAGCACCCTTGACGCGCAGCGCACCGGCTGTCGCCTGATCCTTCGGGGTCAGCTTGAACGGGTCCCAGGAGAAGAACCGGCAAGAGTTTTCCCAGGTGATCTTGTTGATGTCGGAATCCGACGCCCCGGCGGCGTTGAGCTCGGCCAGCACCTGCTCGGGAGCATCCGGCCAGAAGCAATCCGAGTGCGGGTAGTCGCACTCCCAGGCGATGATGTCGATGCCGATCTCGTGGCGCAACTTCAGCGAGGTCTTGTCGGTGACATAGCACGCCAGCGAATGCTCGCGGAACACGTCGCTGGGCAGCTTGTCGCCGAAGTCGCGGCGCAGCCACTTCTGGTTGGTGTAGTGCCGGTCGCTGCGGTCCAGATAGAACGGAATCCAGCCAATGCCGCCCTCGGAGAACGCGAACTTCAGGTCCGGGTAGTTGCGCATCGCCGGCCCCCACAGGAGGTCCTGCGCGCACATCGCCGACACCTGGGTGGCCAGGATGATCATGTTGTCGATGGGGGCGTTGGGGGCCATGCTGATCGCGCCGAAGCCGGTGCCGATATGCAGACACATCACCACGTTCTCTTCGGACAGGGTGCGGAACACCGGGCCCCAGTACTCTTCGTCGTGGTAACTGGGCAGGCCCTCCAGATGCGGCAGCTCCGGCATCGTCACCGCGCGGCAGCCCTTGGCGGCGACCCGACGGATTTCGGCGCACATCGCCTCGGGGTTCCAGGTCGGCAGGATCGCGATGGGGATGAAACGGTCCGGATAGGTGCCGGCCCACTCGTCGATGTGCCAGTCGTTGTAGGCCGACACCATGACCAGGGTGGATTCCTCGCGGTGCATATTGAGGTGCCGAGCGGAGAATCCGGTGAAGGTCGGGAAGCACATCGAGGCGAGGATGCCGTTGCGGTTCATATCGCGGACGCGCTCGTGCACGTCGTAGACGCCGGGACGCATCTCGGCGAAACCGGCAGGGTCGCGGCCCCACTCCTCGGCCGGCCAGGACACCACCGCGTTGAGGCCGCTGACGCCCTGCGGGCGACCTTGATACATCCACTGGTCGACGCCCTTGTCGTCGGTGACCACGATCGGCGCCTCGGCCTTGTACTTCTCGGGCACGTGACGCAGGAACATGTCCGGAGGCTCGACCACGTGATCGTCGATGCTCACCAGAATCAAGTCGTCAACGTTCATCTCACTCCTCCGTAACCGCGTTCTCTCTTTCAGTAGTACCGTGTGAACCCGTGACCGCCTCTGCACCTTCGGACAGAGTCTTGTCCGGATCGGCCAACCTGGCGCGGGCGGCCGAGAAAGCGACTTTGAGCCCTTCCGCTACGCCGGCCAGAAAGGTCATCGAGCTGCGCCGCGGCGGCAATGCACTGGGTGGCAGCTACCTCTACGAGGGCGACGCGCTGATCACCGGCTGGCACTCCCATGAGGTGCACCAGATCGAATACGCGCTGCACGGCGTCGTGGAGGTCGAGACCGATTCGGCACACTATCTGCTTCCGCCGCAGCAGGCAGCCTGGATACCTGCGGGCCTCGACCACCAGGCCGTGATGAACCCGGACGTCAAAACGGTCGCGGTGATGTTCGACCGCTCGCTCATTCCCGACGGCGGGAACCGGGCGCGCATCCTGGCAGTGTCGCCACTGATCCGCGAAATGATGATCTACGGGCTGCGCTGGCCGATCGACCGCCGGCTGGGCCCCGACGAGGACGACACCGTCTCCGACGACTTCTTCCGCACCCTGGCAGCGCTGGTCAGCGAAGCCCTCGACCACGAGGCACCGCTGAGCCTGCCCACATCGCACCACCCGATCGTCGCTGCGGCGATGAACTACACCAAGCAACACCTCGACACCGTGACCTGCGAACAGGTCAGCCGCGCGGTGTCGGTGTCGGAGCGCACACTGCGGCGACTGTTCGCCGACACGCTGGGGCTGTCCTGGCGGACCTACCTGCTGCACGCACGCATGCTGCGGGCGATGGCGCTGCTGGCCGCCCCCCGCCAGACTGTGCAGGAGACGGCGACTGCGGTCGGGTTCGACAGCATCAGCTCGTTCACCCGGGCGTTCGCCCAGTTCTGCGGTGAGACCCCGTCGGCCTACCGGCGCCGGGTCAGCGAGTCCGACATCTGAGAAATCCGAATAGAAACGGAGGCGTGAACCCGCATCTGACCCGGTGAACAGTCCCGGCGGTGAGCGGTCGGCCGGTCAGGGGACCTGCCTTCGCACCCCCTCCTGCGGTTCTGCGGGACTGGTCGAGGCGATGAAATCGTCGATCAGCTCGGCCACCTCGTAGGGCTTCTCGACGTGCGGGAAATGACCGACCCCGGGCAGCACCTCGAGCCGGCAACCCTCGCGCAACTCCTTGAGTGCGTAACCGTGTTCGACGGGAATGATGGGGTCCCGATCACCCCAGATGACCATCAACGGCAATTCGGAGGTCAGATGCAGCCGGTTCAACGCGCTGACGGCCTGCCCGCGGTAATCGACGACCGAGCGCAGCGTGCGAAGGAACGCGTTTCGCGTTTGAGCGTCGGACAACGACGAGTAGGCGCTCCACATCTCCGCGCCCCGGGGTGACTGGATGTTCGCCGCGGCGAACCAGGAGCGCAGCGAATCCCCCGCCCTGACCACGAAGGAGGGCGCGATGAGCGGCATGATCAGCTCCGCGCCGGGCGCCGAAAGCAGCCGCAACGTCCACCCAACGTCCTGTCCGAGGCCGCCACTGCTGATCAACACCAGCCGCTGGCAGTAGTCGGGGTGCTGGTACACGAACTGCATCGCCACGCCGCCACCGAGCGACTGGCCGACCACGGTGACCCGTGCGAGGCCCAACTCGTCGAGCAGGTCGCGCAGCCACACCGCGAACGCGCCCAGCGAGTAGTCGCTGCGGGGTTTGGCCGAGCGTCCATGTCCGAGCAGATCAGGCGCGATGACCCGGTAGTGCTTCGCCAGGTGCGGTATGACCGAGCGCCAGGTGTCGGAACTGCCCGCCATTCCATGCAGCAGCAGCAGGGTCTCGCGGCCGGCGCCGACGTCGCGGTAGGCGACGCGGTCGCCGTGCAAGTCCAAGTATTTGAGATCGCTCATGGGTCGATATCCCCCGTCAGTCGCGGATCCCTATCCATGATCGCAGATACGGCACCGAGCCGGCACACCCCAGTCGAGAATCACAACGACCGTAGCCCGTGACGCGACCCATCACAGTCGTGCGGATCCTGCACTCATACTGCAATCAGAGCACTGCCGATCAGCGGTTTGAGAAGCCTCACACAAGGTGGCCGTCGGGTCGCACCAGCCCCATCGGAGTGACGACGTGGTCTCCTGTCCGGAGTCTCTCGAACAGCGTTGCCCCGTCACCCAGAGATAAATTGGGTACCCGCGGGCCCGTCGCGTACGCGACGCCGAGCCCCGACAACCCCTCGGCCAGCAGCCGCGACACTTCTGGAACTCCTGCGATGAGCCCGCTCATCACAGTGCGCAGCGCGTCCCCTTCCGGACTGTAGGTGGTCATCAGGGCGGTCTGCGCCCGGGTCTGCTCCAACAGCGCGGCCCCGACCGGGCGGCGCTCCTGGTCGTAGCTGTCGAGCAGTGCATCGTCGGCTTGACCGGTGACGACGGCAGCAAGTTTCCAGCCAAGATTGTGCGCGTCCTGGATTCCGACGTTCATGCCCACTCCACCCGCGGGAAAATGCATGTGCGCGGCGTCACCGGCCAATAACACGGTGCCGCGGCGGTAGGACACCGCCTGGCGAGTTTCATTGCTGAAGCGCGACAACCATACTGGATCGCGCATGCCGAAATCGGTGCCGGCGATGCGGCGGACCTTCTCTCGCAACCCGTCAAGGGTCAGCTCACCAGGCTGCTCCGCCTGATTGCGCGCGGGATCGGCGCCGACCAGCCGATGAATGCCGCCGGGCAGCGGCACCATCATCATGAAGCCGTCGGCGCTGCGCACCGTCGACCCGACCTGCTCCGGTGGCGCGTCGAGCACCACGTCCCCGAGCCAGCCCCACGTGGTGGCTTCGGTTCCGGCGAACTCGATGTCGGCGGCGCTGCGGACGGCGCTACGAGTGCCGTCGCACCCGACAACGAATCGGCCCTCGACAATCTCTCCCGTACTCAGCTCGACACCCTCGGTGGCCAAGCTGGTCACACGGCAGTTGCGCCGCATGATGACGCCGAGTTCACGCGCGCGGTGTTCGAGCAGTTCTTCTGTGCGCTCTTGCGGAACCGCCAACGTGAACGGGTAGGGCGTTTCGAGCACCGAGAAGTCCATTCGGTCGGGCAATCCGCCGAAGTGGCCGTCGGGGATGCGAATTCCCTCGGCCAGGAATGCATCTGCCACCCCGCGGCAGTCGAAGACCTCGATCGTGCGCGGATGGATCGTCAGAGCCTTCGAGTGCGGATTACGGTGCCGACGCTGGTCCAGAACCGTGACGGTCGCCCCGCCGAGGCGCAACTCTCCCGCCAACCACAGGCCTGTCGGACCTGCTCCCACCACGACAACGTCACTCATCTGCCACTCCATTGATCACTGACCAAGAACAGCCTCGATTACACTTGTTCAGTGACCAAGAGTCAAGCGGATGTGATCCAGGCCGCTCTGCAGGTGCTCGACGAACAGGGCCACGCCGGCGTCTCGATACGTGCCGTCGCGCGCTGCCTGGGCGTGCGCATGAACACGGTCGTATGGCACATCAAAAGCAAAGTGCGACTTGATGAATTGATGGCTGACGCGATTGTTGCCACGGTCTCGCTCGACAACCTGCCGGTGCACTGGCAGGAACGCGCGGTCGAGATCGCCCGGCGTTACCGGCGCGCCCTTCTCAATCACCGGGATGGCGCCAAAGTGGTGGCCGGGACCTATGCGGCAGAGCCTGCGACCCTAGCCGTCGCCGATGCGCTCATCAGCGCGTTCGTCGATGGCGGATTCTCGCATCGTGAAGCAGTGTGGACCTGTTGGTGTGTCAACTACCTGACCCTTGGACTGTGCCAGGAAGAACAAGCTCTACTCGACAGCGTGGTTCTCCGGCTGGATGGCGCACACAGCGAAGCGCTGCGACGAGCGTTGCCCTTCATCGACGACAACGCCTTCGACGAACGATTCGAGTTCGGCATCGCGAAGCTCATTGCGAAATGAGACATCGTGCACACCGGTGGCACTTGACAACCACGAAGCTGACGACTCGCAACCCTGGGCCGACCGCACCGCCAAATCAGAACCCCAAACCCCGGCCGAGGGCCGGGGCAATCTGTCACCGATGACGCGACTCAGGTGTAACCCATGACGCGACTCATCACACAGGTGCGCGAGGGGGGACTTGAACCCCCACGTCCTAGGACACGGGAACCTAAATCCCGCGCGTCTGCCAATTCCGCCACTCGCGCTCGTAGCGTGACGATCGTAGCGCGGTACCGTTGCAGGGTGTCCACTACGCGGCGTAGGAGGCCGGCGCTCATCCTGTTGGTGATCGCCGCCGCTGGCGGCTGTCTCGGGCTGGCCTGGTGGCAGTGGACCCGTTTCGAATCCACGTCGGGCGATTTCCAGAACCTGGGCTATGCGCTGCAGTGGCCATTGTTCGCCGGGTTCTGCGTCTACGCGTATTTCAAGTTCGTCCGCTACGAAGAAGCTCCGCCCGAACCCCAGGCCGGTGACCTCACCGAGATTCCCGCCGGACTGCTGCCCGATCGGCCCGCGAGCGCGCCGGATTCCGACGCCGATCCGACTCTGCGTGAGTACAACGACTATCTGGCCGAACTGGCCAGACACGACAGCGACTCGAGACCATCCCGAGAATGACAGGAACCCGTACGTGAGTGCACCTGACTCCCCCGCCCCCACCGCACCAACCGAGGTGCTCCGCAAGGCACTGCTCGGCTACCGAGTGCTCGCCTGGGCAACCGGTCTGTGGCTGATCGCGCTGTGCTACGAGATGGTGATGAAGTACGGCTTCAACGACGACTCGCTGGGCTGGATCGCTGTCGTGCACGGCTGGGTGTACTTCGTCTACCTGCTGTTCACCGCCAACCTTGCGGTGAAGGTTCGGTGGCCCATCGCCAAGACGGTCGGGGTGTTGCTCGCCGGAACTATCCCGCTGGTCGGCATCATCGTCGAGCACTTCCAGACCCAAACCATCAAGGAACAGTTCGGGATCTGACCCCGAACCAGCTGGCTACACTCGACGAAGTGTCAGCCAGCCTCGGCGCGCGCTCTGGCGCCGCCGAGGCAGCGCGTGATCCCGCCCTCACCGGCCTGCGCGCGGTAGCCGCGCTTCTTGTCGTCGCCACCCATGCCGCATTCGCCACCGGCTACCTCAACCACGGATACCTCGGCAGCATCTACGCCCGGCTCGACATCGGAGTGGCGGTGTTCTTCGCGCTGTCCGGTTTCCTGCTGTTTCGCCCATGGGTGGCTGCCGCCGCCGACGCTGCCCGACCTCCGTCGAACCGCCGGTATCTCCGGCACCGAACGCGCCGCATCGTGCCCGCCTACACCGTGGCCGTCGTGGGGACGTTTGCCGTCTACACCGTCTTCACCCCCGGCCCCAACCCCGGCCAGACCTGGTACGGGCTGCTGCGCTACCTCACCTTCAGCCAGATCTACACCGACGACTACCTGGTGAGGTTGCTGCATCCGGGGCTGTCGCAGATGTGGAGCATGGCCGTGGAGGTGTCCTTCTACGCGGCGCTGCCCGCGCTGGGGTACCTGCTGCTGCGCCGGACGTGGCGGCCCCGCCGCGTCCTGGCCGGGCTGGCCGGCCTCGCGGCGGTGACGCCGGTCTGGCTGATCCTTGTCACCACCACTGACATCATGCCCAACTCCGCCGGGATGTGGCTGCCGGCCCATCTCGCCTGCTTCGCCGGCGGCATGACGCTTGCCGTACTACGGGTCACGGAAGAGGGCACGGCTGCGCGGCGCCGCGCGAGCATGGCGATCCACATGGCGATCCCTCTGGCTGTCGCTCTGTTCCTGGTGGCGGCGACGCCGCTGGCAGGAACTCTGCACGGGCCGGACCCCGCCTGGGCTCCGGCCGTCAAGTCGGTGCTGTACGCGGCGGTCGCGACGCTGGTGCTCGCACCGTTGGCGCTCGGAGGGCTCAGAGCGCTCGGAGGGCTCGGAAGGCTCGGCGGGTACGCACACGTGCTGGCCAGCCGGCCGATGGTGTGGCTGGGTGAAATCTCCTACGAGATCTTCCTGCTGCACTCGATGATGATGGCGCTGGCGTTGCACGTCGTGCTGGACTGGCAGTTGTTCACCGGGTCGATGCCGATGCTGATGGTGGTAACGCTGGCGATGACAATTCCGGCGGCCTGGGCGCTACACCGGCTGACCGCGCCTCAGCCGGCCAGCACGCGCAGCGCCGGCACCAGGGCAGCCAGCGCCCGCCCCCGGTGTGAGACCGCGTCCTTTTCGGCCGGGCTCAATTCAGCGGCCGTCCTGTCCGAGCCGGAAGGCAAGAACACCGGATCGTAGCCGAACCCGCCTTCTCCCCGCGGCGCGTACACGATGCTGCCCGCCCACTGACCGCGAACCACGACGCTCTCGCCCTCGCCCGACCCGGTCACCAGTGCACACGCCGAGACGAACGCCGCCCCGCGGCGCCCGTCGGGCACGTCGGCGAGTTGGCCGAGCAGCAGCGCGGTGTTGGCGGCATCGTCCCCGTGCCGGCCCGACCAGCGGGCGCTGAGCACACCCGGCATCCCGTTGAGTGCGTCCACGGCGAGCCCGGAGTCGTCGGCGATCGCGGGCAGACCGGTCGCCGCGAACGCGTCACGAGCCTTGGCCAGCGCATTCTCCTCGAACGTCGCGCCCGTCTCGGGGGCCTCCGCGAAGGCCGGCACGTCGCCGAGCGACAGTAGCGTCAACCCCGTGACCCCGGCGGCCTCGAGCACCCGATTCAGCTCGGACAGTTTCTTGAGGTTGCGTGACGCGACGAGAACCCGGGTCATGCCCGTCAGCTTCCGAACGCCTTCTTCGCCGGCTCACCGGAGCCCGGCAACTCGCCTGGATAAGGCAGCTCCAGCGCCGCACGCTGAATCTCGAACAGCTGGTCACATGCGCCCATCGCGGCATCGAGCATCTTGTCCAGCGTCGTACGCGGGAACGTCGCCCCCTCACCGGTGCCCTGGATTTCGACGAACGTTCCAGTGTCGGTGGCCACGACATTCATGTCCACCTCGGCTCGAGAATCTTCGCTGTACGGCAGATCGACACGGATGCGGCCGTCGACAACACCGACGCTGACCGCGGCGATGGCACACGACAGCGGCCGCGGGTCCGAGAGCCGACCCGCCGCCGACAGGTAGGTCACCGCGTCGGCCAGCGCGACGTAGGCGCCGGTGATGGCCGCGGTGCGGGTGCCGCCGTCGGCCTGCAACACATCGCAGTCGACCGCGATGGTGTTCTCCCCCAGCGCGCCAAGATCGATGCAGGCCCGCAGGGACCTGCCGACCAGCCGGCTGATTTCCTGGGTGCGCCCACCGACGCGCCCCTTGACCGATTCACGATCGGAGCGCTCGTGCGTTGCGGCCGGCAACATGGCGTACTCGGCGGTCAGCCAGCCCTGCCCGGAACCCTTGCGCCACCGGGGCACTCCCTCGGTAACGCTGGCCGTGCACATCACCCGGGTATCACCGAATTCCACCAGCACCGAGCCCGCGGGATGAGAGGTGAAGCCGCGGGTGATGGTGACCGGGCGCAGCTCGTCGTCGAGCCGTCCGTCTTCTCGTCTGGACACGGGGCCAACCCTAGCCGCTCACCGGAACACCCCTGGCCGGCGGTCGCGATCAGGACCGTGTGACAGGGAACGTCTCGTTACACACCACGGCATGCACCGGACCGTCGAACTCGGCCTTCGCCTCGCTGATGATGTCCTCGCGGGAGGTCCACGGCGGAATGTGGGTCAACAACAGCTCGGAGACACCGGCCCGGGCAGCGGCCCGGCCCGCCTCGGTGCCCGACATGTGCAGCCGCGGCGGACGCGAGGGCGAATGGGTCCACGAGGCCTCGCACAGGAAAATGTCGGCGTCGCGCGCCAAGTCGATCAACGCGTCGCAGTAACCGGTGTCGCCGCTGTAGGCCAAGGTCGCCCCGGAGGGATCGGTGATTCGCATCCCGTAGGACTCGGTGGGATGACACACCAGCCGTGGCGTCACGCTCAGGGATCCGATCTGCGTGGGCTGATCGTCCACCCAATGCCGCACTTCGAAGATGTCGGTGAAGTCGTCGATCTCGCCGCCCTCGGGTGAGGAAGCCGCCCCCAGACGCGCCCATGTGTTCGCCGGCCCGAAGACCACGCCACGCTCCGAGGCGGGCGACGGGTGGTATCGACGCCAGACGAACAACCCTGGCAGGTCCAGGCAGTGGTCGGCGTGCAGATGGGAGAGCAGCACATACACAGAGTTCGGATCGGCGTGCCTCTGCAGCGCACCGAGTACCCCGCCGCCGAAATCGAGAACCAAGGGAGGCGTACCGGGTGCCGTCACCAGATATCCCGACGCCGGCGAATCAGGGCCCACTACACTGCCGGAGCACCCCAGGACGGTGATTCGCACGTTCACTAGCTTGCCATGCCCGCGTTGCATGTGGCGAAAACATCGCCGCATTCCGCGATGAAGCTCATGTTCGGGTGGCAGCGTGACGCCCGACCGGCCTGACGCGGTCGAGTGTCGGACCCAAAAACCGCGCCGCCAAATCGGTGAACGCGTCGGGATCCCCGGTCGCCTCGAACACCCGGTCGGGGCGGGGCCGCCCCCCGTCCGGCGAGCCGGGGCGCAGCAAATCGTGCTCGGTGAGCACCCGCAGCAGGTCTTTGGCGGTTTCCTCCGCGCTGGACACCAATGTCACCTGGTCGCCCATGGCGAGCTGGATCAGCCCCGACAGCATCGGGTAGTGCGTACACCCCAACACCAGCGTGTCGACCTCGGCGCGCTGCAGCGGTTCCAGGTAGCCCTGTGCCAGCCCCAACACCTGCCGGCCGCTGGTCACCCCCCGCTCGACGAAGTCGACGAACCGCGGGCAGGCCGCGGCAAACACCTCGGTGTCGCGCGCGGCAGCGAAAGCGTCCTGATAGGCACCCGACGCGATGGTCGCCGCCGTCCCGATGACCCCGATACGACCGTTGCGGGTAGTGGCCACGGCGCGCCGCACCGCGGGCAGGATCACCTCCACCACCGGCACCGGGGCGTAGCGTTCCCGCGCGTCACGCAGGCAAGCCGCCGAAGCACTGTTGCAGGCGATGACCAAAGCCTTGACACCGCGTTCGGCCAGATCGTCGCCTATCGCCAATGCGTGCGACCGGATCTGCGGCACGGTCAACGGACCGTACGGGCCGTTTCCGGTGTCACCGACGTAGATGATGTCCTCGTCTGGCAACTGGTCGATCACGGCCCGGGCCACCGTGAGCCCGCCGACACCGGAGTCGAAAATCCCGATGGGGCGTGTCGCGTCGGCGTTCACGGGCCCAGCGAGGGCGGCTGAACCGGCTTGCGCAGCGCACGCGCCTTACGCTCGGGGCCGGAGAGCAAGTAGGCGGCCAGCACACCGGCCAGCGCACCACTGAGATGTCCCTGCCAGGAGACGCCGAAGGTGCCCGGCAGCACGCCGAGCAGGATGCTGCCGTAGACGAACAGCACCACGACGCCGATGACGATCTCCCAGATCGTGCGCGTGAAGAAGCCGAACAGGATCAAAAACGTCAGCCAGCCGAAAATAAGGCCAGAGGCGCCGATGTGGTTGGTCTCGATCACCACCCCGTGATAGGTCGGAGCGCCCACGTTGCCGATCAGCCAGGTCCCGAAACCGCCCACGATCCAGATGATGGCGGTGGCGAAGAGGAAGCGGGACAGCCCGGCCAACGTCATCAGGAAACCCAGCACCAGAGCCGGGCCGGTGTTGGCCATCAGATGTTCCCAGTTGGAGTGCAGCAGCGGCGCGACCAGGATTCCTGCCAGCCCGTCGGTCTCCAACGGGCGGATGCCGTTGCTGTCGAGTTGGTGACCGGTCAGCGAGTCGACCAGTTCGATGATCCACAGCAACACCACGAACGACACGATGGTGAGCCCACCGACCAACCACACCGGGCGTTTCGTGGATTGCGTGGACGGCCCGGGGTGGCCACCGGCGCCAGTCATGCCCATAGTTGCCCTTCCAACGCGTCTTCCGCGTCATCCAGGCTACCGGCGTACGCGCCGGTCGACAGATACTTCCACCCGGCGTCCGCGACCACGAACGCGATATCGGCGCGCTCACCGGCCTTGGCCGCCTTGGCCGCCATTCCCAGCGCGGCATGCAGCACCGCACCGGTGGAGATGCCCGCGAAGATGCCCTCGACGTGGACCAGTTCGCGGGTGCGCTTGACGGCCTCGTAGGAGCCGACCGAATAGCGGGTGGTCAGCACGCTGGGGTCGTACAGCTCGGGGATGAAGCCCTCATCGATGTTGCGCAGCGCGTAGACACCCTCCCCGTAGCGCGGCTCGGCGGCGACGATCTGGACGTCGGGGATGCGCTCACGCAGGAAACGCCCGGTGCCCATCAATGTGCCCGTCGTGCCGAGGCCGGCGACGAAATGGGTGATCTCGGGCAGGTCCGCCAGCAGCTCGGGACCGGTGCCCTCGTAGTGCGCGGCGGTGTTCGAGGAGTTTCCGTACTGGTAGAGCATGACCCAGGAAGGGTGCTCGGCGGCCAGCTCTTTGGCGCGGGCGACCGCGGTGTTGGACCCTCCTTCGGCGGGCGAGAAGATGATCCGCGCCCCGTAGAGTTCCAGGATCTGACGGCGCTCGATCGAGGTGTTCTCGGGCATGACGCAGACCATCTGGTAGCCCTTGAGCAGTGCCGCCATCGCCAGCGAGATACCGGTGTTTCCGCTGGTCGGTTCCAGGATCGTCGCGCCGGGATGGAGCAGACCGTCACGTTCGGCGTCCTCGATCATGCGCAACGCGGGCCGATCCTTGATCGAGCCGGTGGGGTTGCGGTCTTCGAGTTTGGCCCACAGCCGCACGTGCGGGGAACCGTCCTCGCCGCCGTTCCACGATGGCGAAAGCCGCTGAAGGCCGACGAGCGGGGTATGGCCGAGTGCCTGGAGCAGTGAGTCGTACCTGGTCATCGCGGCGGGTCTCAGCCTCCGGCCACTGCGGGCAGGATCGTCACGGAGTCGCCGTCGGAGATCGCCGTGGCCAGCCCTCCGGAGAACCGGACGTCCTCGTCGTTGACATAGATGTTGACGAAGCGGTGCAGCTTGCCGTTATCGACGAGCCGCTCGGAGATGCCCGAATAGTTGTTTTCCAGGTCGGCGATCACCGCGCTCAGCGTTTCACCCGAAGCGCTGACACGCTTCTCACCGCCGGTGTGGGTGCGCAGGATGGTAGGGATCGACACGGTGACAGACATTGGATCAGGGGTTCCTTTCACGCTTTGGCGTACTGCTCGACGATCTTGACGGGTTCTTCGGTCACGACTCCGTCGACGATGCGGTAGCTGCGCACCTCATGGTCGTCGGGGTGCCGGGTGGACACCAGCACGTAGTGGGCGTCCGGCTCGGCGGCGATCGCGACGTCAGTGCGACTCGGATAGGCCTCGGTGCCGGTATGCGAGTGGTAGATGACGACCGGTTCCTCGTCGGCTTCGTCCATCGCCTTCCACACCCGGAGGTGCTCCATGGAATCGAATCGGTAGAACGTCGGCGAACGCTCGGCATTGACCATCGCGATGAAGCGCTCCGGACGATCGGAGCCTTCGGGGCCGGCGATCACCCCGCACGCTTCATCCGGGTGGTCGGCTCGAGCATGCGCGACCATCGCGTCGACCAGGTCGGCACGGATCGTCAGCACTGCACCTCTCCTTATCTTCCTTGGCGTCTTGCTTGGCGTCTTGCTTGGCGGATCTCGTCCGGTAACCGCTCATTCGAACGCTCCGGGCAACAGACCACGGTATGTCGGTATTCCGGCGACCTGTTCGGCGGCTAGAACTGCGACCATCACCGCGCGAGCCAGACAGTCCGCCGCCGCGGCTCCGACCGCGGTGATCAGTGGCACCTCGGGCGACATCGACGCCGGCAGCGACGCCGACGTGGCGCGATCGGGCGGAACCTCGACCGCGCCGGTGGCCAGCGCGAATACGGTGTCCCCGTCCAGCGGGGTGTGACACGGCCGGATGGTGCGCGCCAGGCCGTCGTGGGCGGCCACCGCCACGCGTCGGCAACCCGCTTTGCTCAGCGCCGCATCGGTGGCCACCACCGCGATCGTCGTGTTCAACGGGCTGAGCTCACCGTGCCTGTCGGCGTAGGCCGCCAGCTCGTCGGCCGGCGGAGCCACCAGACCGAACTCCTCGATCTGCGAGGCCAGCCACGGCAACCCGGTGTCGGGGTCGACGACGTCACCGGCCGAATTGACGACGACGAGCGCACCCACGGTGACACCTGAATCCAGTGTCACCGACGCCGTCCCGACGCCACCTTTGAGCACTCCGGCGCGGGCACCGGCGCCCGCGCCTACGCTGCCCATACCGACCTCGCTGCCCGCCGCGGCCGCCGCCCTGGCCCCGAACTGCGCATCCGGCCGGCACTGCCAGCCCCCGACCGGCAGATCGAAGATCACCGCAGCGGGCACGATCGGCACTACCCCACCGTCGAGCGCCACCCCGCGGCCCTGGGGTTCCAGCCAGGCCATCACACCGTCGGCAGCGGCCAACCCGTATGCACTTCCCCCGGACAGCACCACGGCGTCGACGTGGCGCACCGAGTTGCTCGGGTCCAGCAGATCGGTCTCCCGGGTTCCGGGAGCCCCTCCGCGCCCGTCGACGGCGCCGACGGTCCCCGGCGGGGTCAGCACCACGGTCGTGCCGCAGGCCCAGCCCGAGCCCAGTTGCACGTCGGGGTCGATTCGATGGTGATGGCCGACGAGGATTCCGCCGACGTCGGTGATGGTCCCGCTCACTGCCGTGTTCTGTTCTTCGCCCAAGGTCTGCTCACTAGCGGGATTTCCCCATCAGGCTCAGCACAAGGTATTCCTGCAGGACGGTTAGCCACTGGTACACGTCGAAGTGCCCGGCAAGCGGGTGGTCGCTGGGCAGCCGGTCCGGGCCGTCGGCGCCGATTTCGAGCATGGTGCCCAACGCCAGCCGGACGTCGTTGACGGCGGACACCCAGGCCCTCGCATCGTCCTCGCCGAGATCGAGCTTTCCACCCCCCGCCGGGATTGTATCTAGCAACCGTTGCGCCGCTTCGCGTTTCGCGTCGATGATTTCCGGCTCGTGCAGGCTGCGCAGGGCACTGTTCAGGCTTTCCGCGGCGCCGGAGCCCGCGGGATGCTCCGTCGCCGCCCGGTAGAAGTCGGGCAGCAGCCTTTTCATCGTATCGTCTTGCGGCGCAGCAGAATTACCCGTGCGCATGCCGGTTATTTCAGCAAGCTCATCGACCGGCGCGGAGGACTCGCGATCATCGAGCATCCCGACCAGCGAGGCCACCAAACTGCTCAGCAGGTCGGCCTCGTGGGCGGCCAGCGACGAGCGGTACCTCGGCCCCTCAGAACCCTCGACCCGTTTCCACTTTCGCACCGGGGTCAGCGATCCTGCTGCAGGGTCGCCCAGAGGCCCGCGGCGTGCAGCTTGGACACATCGGCCTCCATCGACTCCCGGCTGCCCGCCGAGACCACCGCCTTGCCCTCGTTGTGAACCTGCATCATCAGCTTGGTCGCGTGCGGTTCGCTGTAGCCGAAGAGTTTCTGGAACACGTAGGTCACATAGGTCATCAGGTTGACGGGGTCATCCCACACGATCGTCACCCAAGGGGTATCTACCGCCTCATCCTCGACGACGTCTTCGTGTTCACGAGTTCCCGGTCGTGCCTGCGCCGGCGTCACCATGGGTCAAGACTACCGGGGTCGCGATGTTAGTTCGAAGCTGCTCCGACCCGATACGGTGAGCCGGTGACTTCGTCGACGCATGGGTCGCCTGTGGACAGTCCACCGCCTGCCCAGCCGCCGGTCGCGTTGCTGACCGACAAGTACGAGCTGACGATGCTCGCCGCGGCGCTACGCGACGGCACCGCACACCGGCGCACCACCTTCGAGGTGTTCACCCGCCGCCTGCCTGCCGGCAGACGCTACGGCGTGATAGCCGGAACCGCGCGGTTCGTGGAAGCCCTGCAACAGTTCAGGTTCGACGAGCAAGCCCTCGATCTGGTCGCCGGCTTCAGCGATCCCGAGACCCTCGAATACCTGGCCGGCTACCGGTTCAACGGAGACGTCGACGGCTACCCCGAGGGTGAGCTGTATTTCCCGGGTTCTCCGGTGGTGTCGGTGCACGGCACCTTCGCCGAGTGCGTGATCCTCGAAACGCTGGCGCTGTCGATCTTCAACTTCGACAGCGCGGTGGCCGCGGCCGCCGCCCGAATGGTCGGTGCCGCCGCCGGGCGCCCGCTGATCGAGATGGGTTCACGGCGCGCCCACGAGCAGGCCGCGGTGGCCGCCGCGCGCGCCGCCTACCTGGTCGGTTTCGCCGGTTCGTCGAACCTTGAGGCCCAGCGCCGCCACGGTGTGCCCGCGTTGGGCACCAGCGCACACGCGTTCACACTTCTGCACACCGTCGAAGGTCAGCAGCCCCGCGATTGGGAGCAAGCAGCGTTCCGGGCGCAGATCGACGCGCTCGGGGTGGACACCACGCTGCTGGTCGACACCTACGACATCACCGCAGGGGTCGCCAACGCGGTGGCGGTGGCGGGCCCGGCGCTGGGCGCGGTCCGCATCGACTCCGGTGACCTCGGAATGCTGGCCAGACAGGTGCGCGATCAACTCGACGGTTTGGGCGCCACCTCGACGCGCATCGTGGTATCCGGCGACTTGGACGAGTTCGCCATCGCAGCGTTGCGCGCCGAGCCCGTCGACTCCTATGGCGTGGGCACCTCGGTGGTCACCGGTTCCGGCGCGCCGACGGCCGGGATGGTCTACAAGCTCGTCGAGGTCGACGGCATTCCCGTCGAGAAGCGCAGCAGCCACAAGGAGTCCCACGGTGGACACAAGCATGCGATGCGGCTGGCCAAAGCGTCGGGCACGGTCGTCGAAGAGGTCGTCTATCCCGCCGCCGAGCCACCACACACCCCGGCCGAGTTCAGCGCGCGGCCGCTGACGGTACCGCTGATGCGCCGCGGCGAGCCGGTCGCTGACCTGTCCATCGACGCCGGTCGTGATCGCGTCACCCGGGGGTTGAGCAGCCTGCCCTGGGACGGTCTGAAGCTGTCCAAAGGTGATCCCGCCATCCCGACCCGGATGGTGGCTCCCACACCCCGCCGGGCGTAACCACGATGTCCGGGGCTGGCGAGATCAGCGAGTTGCTGGCCACCGCGGTGGCCGGGTTGGGCGGTGCCCGCCGGGACGGCCAGATCGAGATGGCCGAGGCAGTCGCACATGCCTTCGCCACCGGTGAGCACCTGGCCGTGCAGGCTGGAACCGGGACCGGCAAGTCGTTGGCGTATCTGGTGCCCGCGATCGCTCAGGCGTTGGCCGACAACCGTCCGGTGGTCGTGTCCACGGCGACAATCGCCTTGCAGCGCCAGCTGGTCGACCGCGACCTGCCCCGCCTGGCTGATTCCCTGGTCGCAGCGCTGCCCCGCCGCCCGGATTTCGCGCTCCTCAAGGGACGCGGAAACTATTTGTGTCTCAACAAAATCCATAACGGGGCCCAGGATGAGCCGGACGACCGCCCCCAGGAGGAGCTGTTCTCCCCGACGGCGGTCAGCGCGTTGGGGCGCGACGTGGCGCGGCTGACCGAGTGGTCGTCGGAGACGCTGACCGGAGACCGCGACGAGCTCGCCCCCGGCGTGGCCGATCGGTCGTGGTCCCAGGTCAGCGTGTCGGCGCGGGAATGCATCGGGGTGTCACGCTGCCCGTTCGGCACCGACTGTTTCGCCGAACGGGCCCGCGAGCGCGCAGGACGCGCCGACGTGGTGGTCACCAACCACGCGCTGTTGGCCATCGACGCGATGGGCGGGGCCAACGTCCTGCCCGAGCACGAGTTGCTCATCATCGACGAGGCACACGAGCTCGCCGATCGCGTTACCGCGGTCGCCACCGCTGAACTGTCGGCCACCGTGCTGGGTGCCGCGCAACGACGCGCCGCCCGTGTGGTGGACGCGGAGCTGGCGCAGCGACTCGACGCCGCCGCCACAACGTTGTCCTCGGCGATTTTCGACGCCCATCCCGGGCGGATCGACGTGCTCGACGAGGAGTTGGCGACGCACCTGACGGCGCTGCGCGATGCCGCCAATGCGGCCCGCACCGCGATCGACACCGCGGCCTCGGACCCGAAGACGGCTTCGGCGCGGGCCGAAGCGGCGACCGCGCTCGTCGATGTCGCCGACACCGCCGCACGGAT
Organism: uncultured Mycobacterium sp.; assembly: GCA_964562545.1. Lineage (GTDB taxonomy): Bacteria > Actinomycetota > Actinomycetes > Mycobacteriales > Mycobacteriaceae > Mycobacterium. The sequence continues at coordinate 29,324 of CAZLTV010000021.1, forward strand.
CCTGGACTCCTTTGTGCCGGCGATCCCGCAGCGCACCGACGTGGTGTGGCTCGAACGCATCGACGACACCCGGTCCGGCACCCGGGTGCTGCTTCGCGTCGCTCCGCTGTCGGTGGCTGGGTTGCTGCGCAGCAGGATGTTCGGCCACTCGACCACGGTGCTGACTTCGGCGACGTTGACGGTCGGCGGCAGTTTCGATGCAATGGCCCGGGACTGGGGTCTGGCCGGCACCACGCGCAACGGCGACAGTTCCGGCGACTCGTCACCACCGGCGTGGCGCGGCTTAGACGTGGGATCGCCGTTCGACCACGCCCGATCCGGCATCCTCTACGTCGCCGCGCATCTGCCGCCTCCGGGGCGTCACTCAGCCGCACCGGCGGCCTCCCCGGGGTCCGCTTCGTCCCCGCCGGCCACGGTCGACTCCGCGGAGCAACTCGACGAGATCGCGTCGCTGATCACCGCTGCCGGCGGCCGGACGCTGGGGCTGTTCTCGTCGATGCGCGCGGCCAAGGCGGCCGCCGAGGTCATGCGTGAGCGCCTCGACACCCCGGTGCTGTGTCAGGGTGAGGACACCACCTCGGCGTTGGTGCGTCGTTTCGCCGACGACGAACCGACCTCGCTGTTCGGCACACTGTCGCTGTGGCAGGGCGTCGACGTCCCCGGTCCGTCGCTGTCGTTGGTGCTGATCGACCGCATCCCCTTCCCTCGCCCCGACGATCCGCTGCTGACCGCACGCCAACGCGCGGTCGCTGCGCGCGGCGGCAACGGGTTCATGACGGTGGCCGCCTCTCACGCGGCGCTGCTGCTCGCCCAGGGTGCGGGTCGTCTGCTGCGGCGTGTCGATGACCGCGGGGTCGTCGCCATACTGGACTCCCGGATGGCCACGGCACGCTACGGCGGCTTCCTGCGGGCGTCACTGCCTCCGTTCTGGGCGACCACCGATGGCGCAGCGGTACGCGCGGCGCTGCAGCGCCTGCACGCCGCGCGCTGATCCCGGTTCGACACGCCGCCCCGGGGTTTCACCCGCACTATCCTGACAACAACCTCGCGCGGACATCGCGTGCGCGTGACGCGCGTGTACGGGTAACACGCGCGGTGTGCAGCGCGTGCGCGTGACGCGCGTGTGCAGATGGAGGAGCCATGGGTCGACGACTGGTTGGCGCGGTAATCGTCGCCTGGTCGGTGCTGGCCGCGACCGCGTGCTCGACGACGGTGCAGGGCGACGCCGTCTCGGTGTTCGACAACCCGTTCAACGTCGCGGGGATGCCGGCCACGGACGGCCCCTCGGGTTTGCGCGCCAACGCTGCTAGTCCGACCCGCGACGTCGAAGGCACCGACGGCGGCAGCATCGACGACCTCGCCGGCAACGCGATCAGCGACATCGAACAGTATTGGGAAAGCGCCTACCCGGAGACGTTCGGCGACGAGTTCACCCCGGCCAAACGACTGACCTCGTGGGACGCCAACGACTTCGGCGGTACCTTCTGCGAGGAAGAGACCTACGGCCTGGTCAACGCCGGGTTCTGTTACCTGGACCGCACCATCGGCTGGGATCGTGGCGAACTGCTGCCTTCCCTGATCCGCGCGCACGGTGACATGGGTGTGGTGATGGTGCTGGCTCACGAGTACGGCCACGCGGTCGCCAGACAGTCCCGCATCGCCGACGATGACACGCCGACGCTGGTCACCGAGCAGCAATCCGACTGTTTCTCCGGGGCCTACATGCGCTGGGTCGCCGAGGACAGCTCGCCGCGGTTCACATTGAACACCGGCGAAGGGCTCAACAACGTACTCGCCGGTGTCATCGCGTTCCGTGATCCTGTGCTCAACGAGGGCGATCCCGACGCCGGCTATGACGAACACGGTTCGGCGTTCGAGCGGCTGGCGGCTTTTCAGGCCGGCTTCACCGATGGACCGTCGGCCTGCGCCGAGATCGACCTTCGTGAGATCGGCCAGCGTCGCGGGAACTTGCCGGTCCTGCTTCCCGAGGACCAGACCGGTGAGCTGCCGGTGACCGAGGATTCGGTGCGCTCCATCGTCGATGCGATGGAGATCCTGTTCACCCCGGCTCATCCACCGATGCTCAGTTTCGAGGCCGACCAGGCGAACACGTGCCCCGACGCTCGGCCCAGCGCGCCGGTGTCCTACTGCCCGGCGAGCAACACCATCGTCGTGGATATGCCGGCGCTGGAGGAACTCGGTGCCCAGCCCGACCAAGGCGATGGGCGCACGCTGGCACGCGGCGACAACACCGCGTATTCGGTGCTGGTGTCGCGGTACATGGTGGCCCTGCAACACGATCGGGGCGGTGTCACCCTCGACAACGCCAGCGCAGCTTTGCGTACGGCATGCCTGACCGGCGTGGCCACGGTCAAGATGTCCAAGGATGTGACGACACCCGACGGCAATACCATCGCGCTGACCGCCGGCGATGTCGACGAGGCCGTGTCTGGAATCCTCACCAACGGTCTGGCCGCCGGCGACGTGCACGGGGAGTCCGTCCCCTCGGGCTTCTCCCGGATCGACGCGTTCCGGCTCGGGGTGCTCGGTGACGCAGACCGCTGTTTCCGGCGTTTCCCGTGACCCGGCCGGTTGGGCGTCGGCACCTTCGGTGACGCGCCCGTGGTCACCGATCCCGGTGAGCTGGCGGTGCGACGCAACCGCCGTGGCCGTTCGACGACCGGCCGGTGGCTTCGACCTTCGTGTGGTTGAGCTGCGCACTACGGTGGGTATAGACGACGCAGAGCCGCAGACGGATCTGTGAACGAGACCAGGCAACGACGTGCGACGCATGGACCTGCGCATGGGCCAATTCACGGACCTGCGCGTTGTTCGTAGTGGTTAGGGATTGGGAGGGAACGGGTAAGTGACCGCCGGCCGTATCGAGATCGATGACGTTGAGCCCGTGGTATCCGGTGGACGGTTCCCCGCCAAAGCGGTCGTGGGGGAAGTGGTGCCGATCACCGCGACGGTATGGCGGGAAGGCCACGACACGGTCGCCGCGACGCTGGTGGTGCGGTACCACGGCGCGTCGTATCCCGCGTTGGCTGACGATCCGCCGGGCCGAGCGCACCCGGGTGAGGCGATCCCGATCGGCGAGGCGCTCACCCCGCCGGCGCGGGTGCGGCCCGCCACCTATCCCATGGCGACGGGTCGCACGCCCGACGTGTTCCATGGTCAGTTCGTGCCGGACGCGGTCGGCTTGTGGACGTATCGGGTCGACGGCTGGGGTGACCCGATCGCGACGTGGCGCAGGCATGTGATCGCCAAGCTCGACGCGGGCCAGAGCGAGGGTGAGTTGTCCAACGACCTGTTGGTCGGGGCACGGCTGCTGGAGCGGGCGGCCACCGGTGTCCCCCGCCAGTTGCGCTATCCACTGGTGCAAGCCGCCGCGCAGCTGCGCGAACCGGGCGATCCGTTCTGGCGTGCCGGCCCGGCGCTGGCACACGAAGTCACCGAACTCGTCGACCAGTACCCGCTGCGGGAGCTGGTGACTCGCGGTGACCAACACGGGATATGGGTGGACCGTCCGCTGGCCCGGTTCAGCTCCTGGTACGAGCTGTTTCCCCGCTCGACCGGCGGATGGGACAGTGCTGGCGCCCCCGTGCACGGCACGTTCACCACCGCGGCCAAGGCGTTGCCCCGGGTGGCACGCATGGGCTTCGACATCGTGTATCTGCCGCCCATCCACCCGATCGGCAAGGTGCACCGCAAGGGCCCCAACAACAGCGTCACGGCTGGCCCTGGCGACGTCGGCTCGCCGTGGGCGATCGGCAGCGACGAGGGGGGCCATGACGCGGTGCACCCCGAACTGGGCACGATCGACGACTTCGACCAGTTCGTCGGAGCCGCGAATGCCGAGGGGCTCGAGGTGGCGCTCGACCTGGCACTGCAGTGCGCTCCCGATCATCCGTGGGCGCGCGAGCACCCGGAGTGGTTCACCGTGCTTCCCGACGGCACTATCGCCTACGCGGAGAATCCGCCCAAGAAGTACCAGGACATCTATCCACTGAACTTCGACAACGATCCGGCCGGCCTCTACGAAGAGGTTCTGCGCGTGGTCAAACATTGGGTTGCACACGGCGTTAAAGTTTTTCGTGTCGACAACCCGCACACCAAGCCGCCGAATTTCTGGGCTTGGCTGATTGGCGAGGTCAAGAACATCGACCCCGACGTACTGTTCCTGTCCGAGGCGTTCACCCGGCCGGCACGGCTGTTCGGGTTGGCCAAGCTGGGCTTCACCCAGTCCTACACCTACTTCACCTGGCGGACGGCCAAATGGGAGATCACCGAGTTCGGCCAGCAGATCGCCGCGCACGCCGACTACGCACGGCAGAGCCTGTGGACGAATACCCCCGATATCCTGCATGAGAGCCTGCAGCACGGCGGACCGGGAATGTTCGCGATCCGCGCGGTGCTGGCCTCGACGCTGAGTCCGACCTGGGGGATGTATTCGGGCTACGAGTTGTTCGAGCACCGTGCGGTGCGCGAGGGCAGCGAAGAGTATCTCGACTCCGAGAAGTACCAGCTGCGGCCCCGTGATTTCGAGGCTGCGCTGGCCGATGGCGAGTCGCTGGAACCGCTGATCACCCGACTCAACGAGGTTCGTCGCGTTCACCCTTCGCTCCAGCAGCTGCGCACCATCACGTTCCATCACATCGACAATGACGCGTTGCTGGCCTACAGCAAGTTCGACCCGGTCACCGGCGACCAGGTCCTCGTGGTGGTGACGCTGAACGCCTTCGGCCCGGAAGAGGGCATGTTGTGGCTCGACATGAGTGCACTGGGAATGGACTACCAGGACCGGTTCTGGGTGCGCGACGAAATCACCGGAGAGGAATACCAATGGGCCCAGAGCAATTACGTGCGACTCGAGCCAGCCCGCGCTGTCGCCCATGTGCTCAACATGCCCCAGATTCCCGCTGACCAACGAATGAACCTGCTGCGTAGGGAGTGACAACATGACCAACGCGTCCAACCTGACCAACCAGATCGACAGCCCGCATCTTCGGCCTCACACTGCCGACCTCAATCGGCTGCTGGCCGGCGAACATCATGACCCGCACTCGGTGCTGGGCGCTCACGAATACGACGATCACACCGTGATTCGGGCTTACCGGCCGCATGCGGTGAAGATCAATGCACTCATCGGTGGTGTTCGTCATCCGCTGCGGCACATCGAGGCAGGGTTGTTCGCCGTCGCGGTGCCCTACACCAACCTGATCGACTATCGCCTCGAGATCAGCTACTCCGACGACGAGTCGGCGTTCGTGCACACCGTCGCCGACGCGTACCGATTCCTGCCCACCCTGGGCGACGTCGACCTTCACCTGTTCGCCGAGGGCCGCCACGAACGCCTCTGGGAGGTGTTGGGGGCTCACCCACGCAGCTTCACAACCCCCGACGGCGCGGTCGACGGGGTGTCGTTCGCGGTGTGGGCACCCAACGCCAAGGGCGTCAGCGTGATCGGCGACTTCAACCACTGGGGCAACGAAGCACAGATGCGCGTGCTGGGCTCGACCGGTGTCTGGGAGTTGTTCTGGCCTGATTTCCCCGAGGGTGGCCTGTACAAGCTGCGCGTGCACGGTGCCGACGGCTCAGTCACCGATCGCGCCGACCCGATGGCTTTCGCCACCGAGATTCCCCCGCAGACCGCGTCGCGGGTGTTCCAGAGCGCCTACACGTGGGGTGACGAGGACTGGATGGCACAACGCGCGCTGCGCAACCCGGTGTTCGAACCGATGAGCACCTACGAGGTCCACCTGGGGTCGTGGCGTCCCGGGCTCAGTTACACCGAGCTGGCCGACCAATTGCCGAAATATCTCGTCGAGCACGGGTTCACCCACGTCGAGATGCTGCCCGTGGCCGAGCACCCCTTCGGAGGGTCGTGGGGCTACCAGGTCACGTCCTATTACGCGCCCACGTCTCGGTTCGGTTCTCCCGACGAATTCCGCTTTCTGGTCGACTCGCTGCACCGAGCCGGTATCGGTGTCATCGTGGACTGGGTGCCGGCGCACTTCCCCAAGGACGCTTGGGCGTTGGGGCGGTTCGATGGGACCGCGCTCTACGAGCACGCCGACCCCCGCCGTGGTGAGCAACTCGACTGGGGCACCTACGTTTTCGACTTCGGCCGCACCGAGGTGCGTAACTTCCTAGTGGCTAACGCGCTGTATTGGCTGCAGGAATACCACATCGACGGACTCCGGGTCGACGCGGTCGCCTCGATGCTTTACCTGGACTACTCACGCCCCGAGGGCGGGTGGACCCCCAATATCTACGGCGGCCGGGAGAACCTCGAGGCGGTGCAGTTCCTCCAGGAAATGAACGCCACAGTGCACAAGGTCGCGCCGGGAATCGTCACCATCGCCGAGGAGTCCACCTCGTGGCCCGGCGTCACACGACCGACCAACCTTGGCGGCCTGGGTTTCTCAATGAAGTGGAACATGGGCTGGATGAACGACACCTTGGAGTTCGTCAAGCGTGACCCCATCTATCGCACCTATCACCATCACGAAATGACGTTCTCGATGCTTTACGCATTCAGCGAGAACTACGTGCTACCGATCAGCCACGACGAAGTGGTTCACGGCAAGGGCACGCTGTGGGGCCGGATGCCGGGCAACGACCACGTCAAGGCCGCCGGAATCCGTGGACTGCTGGCCTACCAGTGGGCGCACCCAGGCAAGCAGCTGCTGTTCATGGGCCAGGAGTTCGGCCAGCGCGCCGAGTGGTCAGAGGAGCGCGGGGTGGACTGGTTCCAGCTCGACGAGCAGGGTTTCTCTGGGGGGATCTTGCAGATGATCACCGATGCCAATGAGATCTACCGCACCCGCAGCGCGATGTGGTCGCGGGACACTCAACCCGAGGGTTATTCGTGGATCGATGCCAATGATTCGGCCAACAACGTGTTGAGCTTCATGCGCTTCGGCGAGGACGGGTCGATGATGGCGTGCGTGTTCAACTTCTCGGGCAGCGAACACAGCCGCTACCGGCTGGGCCTGCCGCACGCGGGCACCTGGCGGGAGGTGCTCAACACCGATTCCGACGCGTATAACGGCTCCGGCATCGGGAACTACGGCGCGGTCGAGGCGACCGAAGAGCCCTGGCACGGCCGGCCTGCATCGGCGGTGATGGTGCTGCCGCCGATGTCGGCACTCTGGTTCGAACCCGCCTGAGCATCGCCGGAACCGGCGTTCGGGCAGCCGAGGGGTTGGCTGCCGGAATGCGGTTTCGGCGAAGGTGATTAGCCGTGCGAACGCTTCGGTGAGCGAGTACTTCGGCGGTTCAGTACAGGGCGCTGGCGAGGTTGCGACGTCCGGCGATCACCAAGGGATCGGCGGGATCGAACAGCTCGAACAACTCGATCAGTCGAGTGCGCACTTTGGTCCGATCGTCGCCTGCGGTGCGCTTGACGAGGTCGGTTAACCGCGCGAACGCAGCCTCGATATTTTGCTCGAGGATCTGCACGTCGGCCGCGGCGAACGCCGCCTCGATATCACCGGGTGCGGCGTCGGCGACCGCGACAGCGTCGCGCCGTTGAGTCGTGGCGCGTTGCAGGAACGCAATTTGGCGTACCGCGCCCTTGGCCTCGGCGTGGTTCGGGTTGGCGTCCAGGATCGCCTGGTAGGCGGCGAGCGCCGCGTCGAAGTCGCCGTTGTCGAGGAACCGGCGGGCTTGTTCCACCTCGGGGTCGACTGTTTCGTCGGCCTCGGCGTCGCCGGTCCCGCTGAGCTTGCCGGCGGTGGCCTCGAGCAGAGAGTCGATCCAGCGCCGCAGCTGTTCGGGCGGCTGCATTCCCTGAAAGCTCGACAGCGGTTGCCCGGCGGCGAGGGCGATCACCGTGGGCACGGCCTGCGCGCCGAACATCTGCGCGACCCGCGGCACCGTGTCGACGTTGACCGTCACCAATGACCACTTCGGGCCATCTTGGGCCGACAAGCCCGAGAGCACCTCGCCGAGCTGAACGCTGGAGTCGCTGCGCGGCGACCACAACAGCACCACGACGGGTACCTCGTTGGAGCGGACCAGCACTTCTGCTTCGAGATTGGCTTCGGTGATTTCGGTGCCACCGGGGCTGCCTGCCGGAGCTGCCGAAGCACTCTCGCTGGTGGCAGGCCGCTGCTTGAGTGCCGACAGATCGACAGCGCCCGCCATCGCCGGCGAGATTCGGGGTCCAGGACGAGTCACGACATCAAGTGTGTCACGTCGTTTCGGGCACCGTCCGACCTGGTTGCGTCACCCGGGCCGTCGCCGGGCTCGACCCGATCAACCCTTTGCGGTCCACCCATATGAGGAAAATCACACTGCCCAGCGGCACAATGCTGGCCAGCAACGCCAGCAACCATGTCACGGCGCTCCATTTGGCCGCGATCCCGACGACCAGTGCGGCCAGGACGAAGCCGATGAAAATCCCACCGTGGATGGGGCCGAAGACCTTGACCCCGACTTCGGTCTGCGGGGAACCCAGGTACTTGAAGTACATGCCGATCAGCAGGCCGGCCCAGCTCACCGCCTCGGCCAACGCGATCAGCCTGAACCATCCCGCGGCAGTGCGGATGTCGTATGCGCTTGTCTGGGTCGCCATGATGGCCATTGTGCCTGAAACCGCGGCTAGCTACTACAGCGTGTCGTTGACCGGCGGGCCGGTCGGTTGACTTGAGACCGGCGGGCCGGTCGGTTGACTTGAGACCGGCGGGCCGGTCGGTTGACTTGAG
>CAZLTV010000021.1:38137-38233 GCA_964562545.1 uncultured Mycobacterium sp.
ACCGGCGGGCCGGTCGGTTCACCACAGACCAGCGGCGCCGCTCAGTTCCTGTGCAGGATGAGTGCGTCACCCTGACCACCGGCACCACACAACGCC
>CAZLTV010000022.1:0-37936 GCA_964562545.1 uncultured Mycobacterium sp.
ATCGCCCAACGCATCCTCGGCCTGGGCGCGCGATGAGCGCTTGCGCGAAGAGCAGGCGATGACGATGAGCGCTTGCGCGAAGAGCCAAAAGACACGATGAGCGCTTGCGCGAAGAGAAAAGGAAACTAACCGACTATGTACGACATGCCCGATGAGATCGACGTTCAGGCTGATGGGGCGCTGCGCATCATCACCCTGAACCGGCCGGACGACCTCAACGCGGTCAACGACAACCTGCATGTCGGGTTGGCCCGGCTGTGGGACGCGCTGAACGAGGACGCGAGTGCGCGCGCGGCCGTGATCACCGGTGCAGGCCGGGCGTTCTCGGCCGGCGGCGACTTCAACTACCTCAACGAGTTGCGCAACGACGAAGCGCTGCGCCAGAAGACGATCAAGCACGGTCGCGACATCGTGATTGGCATGGTGCGCTGCCGGATTCCGGTCGTCGCCGCGGTCAACGGGCCGGCGGTCGGCCTGGGCTGCAGCCTGGCCGCGTTGTCCGATGTGGTCTATATCGCCGAGAACGCGTTTTTCGCCGATCCGCACGTCTCGATCGGCCTGGTCGCTGCCGATGGCGGGCCGCTGGTGTGGGGTTCGCAGATCAGCTTGCTGCAGGCCAAGGAGTTCGCGCTGACCGGTGTGCGGATCAAGGCAACGCGTGCCGTGGAACTCGGTTTGGCCAACCATGTGGTCGCAGACCCGCTGTCCGAGGCGATCGCCTGCGCCAAAAAGCTTCTCGAGCTTCCGCAGCAAGCCGTCGAGGCCACCAAGCGGCTGATGAACATTCAGTTGGAGAAGTCCGTGATGGCCTCTCTGGACTACGCGAACCTGGCCGAGTATGTGTCGTTCGGCACCGCGGACTTCAACAAGATCGTCGACGGTCTGATCGCCAAGGGTTGATCTTCTTGCCGTGAACGTCTGGCTGCGAGCGTGTGAGAACTTCGCGCAGGGCCCCGGGGGCGCCGACAGCGCGATTGGTTGTCCCCCTACTGGGCGGGCTGCCAGAGCTCGACGCGGTTACCTTCGGGGTCGGTGACCCAGCCGAATCGGCCGACTCCGTCGAGGTCCTCGGTCGCGTCGGACACATCGGCTCCTGCCGCGCGCAGCTGTGCCAGCATCGCGTCCAGGTCGCGGACGCGGAAGTTGAGCATGGTCTGTTGCGTGCGGGCCCCGAAGTAGTCGGTGTCGGAGTCGAAGGACGCGAACACCGTCATCCCGGCTTCCTGACGCCACATGCCGTGCTCACCGATGTCTAGGCCCAGGCAGTCGCGGTACCAATCGCTCAGGGCGCCGGGATTGTCGGCCCGGATGAAGTACCCGCCAATGCCAAGCACACGTTCCATGCCGGCAGCCTGCCACAAGGCCGCCACATCGGCGCCGCCACCCTGATTGCGCTAGATGGTGAGGGCTTCGGAGCGCTGGATTGTGCCGGTGACGCCACCAGCGTCCTGCTGGGCCAGCAGCACGGCAGCTTCGGCCATGGCCTCGGGGGGTTCGACCATCTCTGGGGGGATCTGCATTCCCGCACCGCCGGCCTGCCACCCTTCGGTGAGGACCACGCGCGACGGGCTTAGGCAGTTCACCGCGATGTTGTCCGGCTTGAGGTCGGCGGCCAGTCCGAGATAGAGGCGTTCGGTGGCCGCCTTGGACACCCAATAGGCGTTGGCGCCTTGGTCGGTCATGGTGACCCCGGTGGTGGTCACGGCGATCAGGGAGCCGCCGCCGCGCGCCCGGATATGGGGGATGACCGCCTTCGTGACCAGGAAGACGCCGGTGGTGTTGACGTCGAGGCACAGTTGCCAGCGCTTCAACGGGGTGGACTCGATGGGGCCGAGCCACAGCACGCCGGCGTTGGCGACCAGGATGTCGATGCCGCCGAACGCTGCGACCGTTGCGGCCACCGCTGCGTCGACTGATTCTTCGCTGGTGACGTCGCAGGGTACGGGCAGTGCTTGCCCGCCGTCGGCGACGATGTTCGCCGCGACCGAACCGATCGTGCCAGGCAGCTTCCCCTCGTGTTCGGATCGGGCGGCCACCGCCACCTTCGCCCCGGCGCGGGCCAGTGCAGCGGCCACCGTCGCGCCGATGCCCCGGCTTGCGCCGGCGATGAACGCCACGCGCCCGTCCAGTGGCTTGCTCACTTGGGCGGGAACCGCAGCGCGCCGTCCAGGCGGATGATCTCGCCGTTGAGGTAGTCGTTTTCGACGATGCTCTGCGCGAGCTGTGCGTACTCGGTCGACCGGCCCATCCGCTTCGGGAACGGCACTTGCGGTGCCCAGTACTGCTCGAGCTGGTCGGCGGCCTTGCCGTAGGCGGGCGTGTTGATGGTGCCGGGGGCGATCGTGACCACCCGGATGCCCAGCGGTGAGAGATCGCGGGCCGCGACGAGGGTCATGCCCAGGACTCCGCCCTTGGCCGCGGCGTAGGGCAGCTGGCCGATCTGGCCTTCATAGCCGGCGATCGAGGCGGTGTTGATGATGACACCGCGCGCACCTTCATCGAGCGGGTCGGATTTGGCGATGGCCGCAGCCGAGAGCCGCATGATGTTGAACACCGCGGTCAGGTAGAACTCGATGGTGGTTTTGAAGCCCTCGAGATCCAATGGCGAGCCGTCCTTGCCGACCAGCCGGCCGCCGCTGGCTGGCCCTCCATGTGTGTCGACGGAGATGCGCAGCGGCGCAAGTGCTTCGGCCTCTGCGATGGCTGCATTCACCGAATCTTCGGAGGTGGCGTCGGTGCGCACGTAGCGCACTCCAAGCTCGGACTCCAGTGCCTTGCCCTTGTCGTCGGCCATGTCGGCGACGACGACTTTCGCGCCGGCGCCGTGCAGACGTCGGACGGTTGCCTCACCCAGGCCGCCCGCGCCGCCGACGACGAGGGCTGAACAACCGGTGATCTGCATTTGTGCGTTCTCCTTGGAGACGGTGGAAACGATGGTTCTCGGGCTCCGGTGGCGTGGCGCCTCTCCGCTCACGCGGAACGGGGCCTCTCGTTGATGGAGAATATCATTCTCCATTGTGCATAGTGCCGTCGGTAGACAAGGGAATCGTCTGCGTACTCTCAGTCGCGTGACCATCGAGGAGCTCATAGCCGCAGCCTCCGGAGGCTCGGCCCGTGCCACCGGACGACTGCTGAGTCTGGTCGAGAGCCCACGGCGCGACGAGGTGCTCGGCGCGCTGAGCGGGGTGGTGGTTGCGCCCGTCGTCGGAATCACCGGGCCGCCTGGGGCGGGCAAGTCGACGACCGTCGGCGCCTTGGTGGGCGCCTATCGTGCACAGGGTCGGCGGGTTGCCGTGCTGGCCGTCGATCCGTCCTCGCCCTACAGCGGAGGCGCACTTCTGGGGGATCGCATCCGGATGGCCGCCCACATCAACGATCCAGACGTGCTGATCCGTTCGGTGGCCACCCGTGGCCACCTGGGCGGCCTCGCTGCGGCGGTGCCTGCCGCGATCAGGCTGCTCTCGGCGCTGGCTTACGACGTGATCGTCCTCGAGACGGTGGGGGTCGGACAGTCGGAGATCGAGATCGCCGCGGTGGCCGACCCGACGGTGGTGATCCTCAACCCCGGTGCCGGAGACGCCGTGCAGGCCGCCAAGGCGGGGTTGCTCGAAGTGGCCGACATCGTCGCGGTGAACAAGGCCGACCGTGCGGGCGCCGATCAGACCGTGCGTGACCTTCGCGCTGAAACCGATGCTCCGATACTTAAGCTCGTGGCGGCGCAGGGGGAGGGCATCGGCGAACTCGTTGACACCATCGAGGCGCACCACCGTGCAGACAACCCCGCCCGCCGCAGCGCCCGCGCCCGCTCGCAGATCCTGTCACTGGCACAGAGCCTGCTGCGCCAGCACCCGGAGCTGGGTAGGCTCGCCGACTGGGTCGCTGATGGGTCCGGTGATCCGTATGCCGCTGCAGCCCAGCTGATCGCCGGCGACTTGGACGGCTGAACTACTCTGGAATGTCGGCCAGTCTTCTTGTGTAAGTGAGTAACTGGCGTCTGAGTGTGTCATCGTCGATATCGGCCACCAGTGGGTGCATGACCCCGACGGCGATCGCTCCCGACAGCATCGCGGCGGGTAGGCGTGCCTCGTAGCCCGAATCGCCGATCAGCACTGCGTAGAGCCTGCTGATGAACTTCTGAAACGGCTCGTGGTTGGCCAACAGCTTGACGATGACGGGATCGAACTGCAGCGTCGTGGTGGCGCGCCGGCGCTCGATTGCGGTGTCGATGATCCGGGCCAGTAGAACGTCGCGGGCCTGGGTCGCCGACGGTGCGGCCTCGGCGGCCTCGAGGGCTTCCTCGAGGCCGCCGAGTTCGCGTTCGGTCAGCGCGATGACGATGTCGTCCTTGGTTTTGAACTGCCTGTACACCGCGGCTTTGGTGACACCCATCGCATCGGCGATCATCTGCAGGGAGGTACCGCTTACCCCGTGCTCGGTGATCAGGTTCAGGGCAGCGTCGAGCACCCTGGTCTGCGCGGCGGTACGCGCGATCGTGCTGAACCGGGTTTCGGTTCGGGATGACGACACACCGATGAGGGTAGTCGACCGGCAACCGCGTGGGCGTTCCCCGGCTTAGGGCGCCGATCTGTCGGTGGCTGCGGCATAGCCGGCCCGGTAGCCGAAAACCATCGCGGGACCGAGGGTTCCACCGGCTCCGCCGTAGGCCTTGCCGGTGGGGCCGGCCATCGCGTTGCCCGCGGCGAACAGCCCGGTGATGGCGGTTCCGTTGACGTGCAGGACCCGTCCGTCGCGATCGGTGCGCGGACCACCCTTTGTCCCCATGGCGCCGATGTGCACCGGAACGGCGTAGTAAGGGGCGGTGTCGATCGGCCCGAGCGTCTTTCCGGCCTCGGTGGTGGCCTTGTCGTCACCCCAGTAGCCATCGTAGGCGCTTGCGCCGCGGTCGAAGTCGGGATCCTGCTCGTTGGCGACGTCGGCATTCCAGGCCGCCAAGGTCCGCTCGAGTCCGGCGGGGTCGATACCGGTTTTCGCGCCCAACTCTTCGAGATCGGCAGACTGGCAGAACCAGTCGGGGACGGGGCCGTCAGGCTCGACGCCGAGGAAGCCATAGTGCTTGAGGTGCAACGAGTCGAACACAATCCAGGCCGGGTCGTTGGCGTAGCCCTTCTTGGGGTCAAGAAATTGGAACGGGCCCGCCATCGAGTTGTATTCGCCGGCCTCGTTGAGGAAGCGCTTCCCGGCCCGGTTGACGATGATGCTTCTGGGTCGGGTGCGTTCGAGGCGCACGCTTCGGCTACGGGGGTGGCCGGCGAAGGTGTCGCCGGGAATCTGCACGATGGGTACCCACCAGGCTTCGCCCATGTTAGCCAGGTCAGCGCCGTGCGACATCGCCATCCGTAGTCCGTCGCCGGTGTTGTTCGGCGGTGAGACCGCGCCGCGCATCGGGCCGCGCAGATAGGCGTCGACCAGCCGTTCGTCCCACTCGAATCCGCCGGTGGCGAGGACGACTGCCTTGCGGGCGCGAACCCGGAAGTCTCGGTCGCCCTGCTGGATTCGAACTCCGGTGATCCCAGACGGGTCGGCGATGAGCTCGACGGCCCGGGCGTCGGTGTGCGGTACGATTCCGGCGTCGAGCAGGGCCTTGAGCAGACCCGCGATCAGCGAGGTACCGGCCACGCAATAGTCCCCGGACTCGTCGTCGAGCGAGGCATGGATGCGTGCACGGGTTTCGGCGTCGATGCCCACGTTGCTGAAGTCGGCCGGGAACGAGGTGATTCGGTCGCGCCACTCGCCGATTCCGGCGAGGTCGAACGGTTTGGTGTTCAGTGAGCGTCCGCCGCTCGGCTGGCCCCCGGGCAGCTCCGGCTTGTAGTCGGGGAACCCCTGGGCGACCTCGAATTCGAGTTCGCTGTGTGCCTCCACGAAGTCGAGCATGGCCGCGCCGGAGTGCACGAAGGTCTCCACCAGCTCGTCATCCATGTAGCCCAGCGACTGTGCCCGAAGGTAGGCCATCGCGTCCTCGGTGCTCAACTCGCCTGTGGTGGAACGGTTGTGGGCGGGAATCCACATGATTCCCCCCGACACCGCGGTGGTTCCACCCACCGTCGCTGCTTTCTCGTACACCTCCACCGAGGCGCCGTTGACTGCGGCGGTCAGTGCGGCGGTAAGCCCCGCACCTCCGCTGCCCAGTACGACGACGTCGATGTCGTGGTCCCAGTCGGTCACCGCTGTCTCCTTTCTGTCTTGTGTTCGGCGATCCTCAGGACAGGATCGTCGACAGTTCGTGGGCCGCTTCGACGACGGCAGAGCGTCCGCCCAACACGACGTCTTCGCGGTGTGAAATCAGATTGATGCAGGTCGGCGGACCGGGAGGTCTGCGGTGGACCGGCACCGCGAGGCCGTAGGTATTGGGTTCGATCTCGCCGTGGGTGATGACCCAGCCGCGCAGTCGGGTTTGCGGGACGAGGTCACGCTCGCCTGGTCGTGGCGGCATGCAGGCCAGTAGCGCGATGCCGGCCGCTCCGCGGTCGAGCGGATAGCGGCTGCCTTCGTGAAAAGACATCTGGTAGAAGACGTTCGTCGGCGCGATCACCGCGACCGCGACCTGCTGGTCGCCCTCGGCCACCAATAGGGAAACGGTGCTGCCCAGCTTGTCGGCGAGATTGCGCAGGGTGGGCACGCACAACTGTCTGACGTTGTTGTCGAAGGACGCGCCCAGCACGGCCAGTGCGGCTGCCGGTCGGTACCGGCCGTCCTCGCCCTTGGCGACCAACCGGAACGAGGCCAGCGTGCTCAGCAGGCGGTAGGCGATGGTTCGGTGCACCCCGATGTCGTCGGCGACCTGCGCGACGGTCATACCCGTCGGCGAGCTTGCCACCAGCTGCAGGGCGTTTAATCCGCGGGCCAGTGTCTGCGACCCGGGCGCGCCGAGGCCCGCGGCTGTCGCCCGGGATTCGGTGGACGGTCGATTCATACGGGCCTTCCTTGACAGATCACTCTCGGGAGAGTGATGCTCTGACTATAGTGCACATGTATGTGCGATAAGTGAGCAAAGTGCTTACCGAAAAAGAGAATCTGATTCTCGCCACCAAGGTTTCGAGAGAGGGGCGCGGTGACGGAATTCGAGAGCGTGTGGAGCGATCTTCAGGGTGTCGCGTTCTCACAGGGCTACCTGGATGCTGGGGGAGTTCGCACTCGCTATTTGCATGCCGGTGATCCGAATGCGCCGGTATTGATCTTTCTTCATGGTTCCGGTGGCCATGCCGAGGCGTACGTCCGCAACCTAGAGGCCCATGCCGAACACTTTTCGACCTACTCGGTCGACATGCTCGGCCACGGCTACACCGACAAACCGGGGCATCCGCTCGAAATCGCGCATTACACCGAGCATCTCGTGGCGGTGTTGGATGCGCTGGGTGTCGAGAAGGCCCACATCAGCGGTGAGTCGCTCGGCGGCTGGGTTGCGGCCCGCTTCGCGGTAGACCATGCAGATCGTCTCGACCGGCTGGTGCTCAACACCGCCGGCGGATCGCAGGCTGATCCGGAGGTGATGAAGCGGATTATCACCTTGTCGATGGCCGCCGCGGAAAATCCCACCTGGGAGACCGTGCAGGCCCGCATTAAATGGTTGATGGCCGACAAAACCAAGGACTACGACGACATCGTCGCAAGCCGGCAGCGTGTCTACCGCCAGCCCGGGTTCGCATCCGCGATGCGTGACATCATGGCGCTGCAAGACCCGGTGATACGAGCACGAAATCTGCTCGGGCCCAGGGAGTACGGAGCGATCACCGCTCCGACGATGGTGGTGTGGACCAGTGACGACCCGACCGCCGACGTCGCGGAGGGGCGGCGTATGGCGTCGATGATTCCCGGCGCCCGGTTCGAAGTGATGCCGGGGTGTGGGCACTGGCCCCAGTACGAGGATCCCAAGACCTTTGATCAGCTGCACGTCGACTTCCTGCTGGGGCGCGCATGACCGACGGCGCTCAGGACAACGATGTCGACGTCGTCATCGTCGGTGCCGGACCTTCCGGTCTGACGTTGGCCAACATTCTCGGGCTTCAGGGTGTTCGCACACTGGTGGTTGACGAGAGGGACAAGCTCATCGACTACCCGCGTGGGGTCGGTCTCGATGACGAGTCGCTGCGGGTGTTCCAGTCGATCGGACTGGTGGATCGGGTGCTCCCGCACACCGTGCCCAACCAGATCCTCCGCTTCTTCGATGGCAAACGTCAGCTGCTCGCCGAGATGGCTCCGCCGGATGCCCGGTTCGGCTGGCCCAAGCGCAATGGCTTCGTTCAGCCGATGGTCGACGCGGAGTTGTACGGCGGTCTGGCTCGGTTCGATTGTGTCGAGGTCCGGTTCGGGCACCGAATGCAGAACTGCACCGAGACCGACGATGGCGTTATCGTCGAGTTCTCCGAAGGGCAGGCGCCCGTGCGGGCCCGCTACATGGTCGGCTGCGACGGCGGCCG
Source organism: uncultured Mycobacterium sp. (assembly GCA_964562545.1). GTDB lineage: Bacteria > Actinomycetota > Actinomycetes > Mycobacteriales > Mycobacteriaceae > Mycobacterium. The sequence goes on from CAZLTV010000022.1 coordinate 8,439, forward strand.
CAGTGCCACCCGCCGTCTGATGGGCGTCTCGTTCGACGGCACCACGTCCTCGACCCGCTGGCTGGTCGTCGACTGTGCCAACGATCCGCTCGGTCACCCCAACAGCGAGGTCGGCGCAGATCCCAGTCGTCCCTATGTGTCGATCGCGATCGCGCACGGCATCCGCCGCTTCGAGTTCATGATCCACCCCGATGAAACCGACGAGCAGGCAGACGATCCCGAGTTCGTGCGGAGCATGCTCGCCCAGCTGGTGCCGTACCCGGAGCGGGTCGACATGATCCGGCACCGCGTCTACACCCACCACTCCCGCATCGCGGGGTCCTTCCGCAAGGGTCGGCTCATGCTTGCCGGCGACGCGGCTCACCTGATGCCGGTGTGGCAGGGGCAGGGCTACAACAGCGGTATCCGCGACGCCGCCAATCTCGGCTGGAAGCTGGCCGCGGTCGTGACCGGAAAAGCCGGCGACGCACTCCTGGATACCTACGACATCGAGCGCCGCAAGCACGCCCGAGCGATGATCGATCTGTCCACCATGGTGGGGCGGGTTATCTCTCCGACGAATCGGCGGGTGGCCGCGCTGCGCGACCGGGTGATCCACGCCGCGTCCATCGTGCCCACCCTCAAGCGCTACATCCTCGAGATGCGCTTCAAGCCGATGCCCCGCTACCAGCAGGGTGCGGTCTACCATGCCGAGGCCGGGTCGCAGAACTCGCCTACCGGCACGCTGTTCATCCAGCCTCGGGTCAACACCCGAGACGCGCAGAACGTCATGCTCGACGAGGTCCTTGGCACGGGCTTTGCCGTGCTGTGCTGGAGTAACAACCTACGTGCCGTGCTGGGTGAGTCGGCATTTCAGCGCTGGAAATCGCTGGGCGCCAATATGATCGAGGCGCGCCCCATGACTCAGCTGCACTGGCCGGGCCACGACGACAGCGACGTGGTGGTGGTCGGCGACACCACCGGCGCGCTGAAGGCCTGGTTCGACGTCTATCCCGATTCGGTGTTGTTCCTGCGGCCCGATCGCTGCATCGCCGCGGCCTGCATCGCCCAGCGCGCCCCGGAAGTCTCGGAGGGGCTGTTCAACACACTTCATCTTTCCCAGGGAGGAGGCTCGGGTAACCATGACGCAGACGGCAAGTCAGATCGCGCTGTGCTGTATGTCGCACAGTCCGCTACTGAACCTTCCGGGTCCATCAAGAGAACTCCTTGACGACATCGAGTCGGCCATCGCCGAGGCCCGGGATTTCGTCTCCGCGTTCGATCCCGAGCTGGTCGTCATCTTCTCGCCCGACCACTACAACGGGTTCTTCTATCGGGCGATGCCGCCGTTCTGCATCGGCACGCAGGCCGAGGGAGTAGGTGACTACGGCACCCACAAGGGGCCGCTCAACGTCCCCGGTGAACTGGCCACCGAGTGCGCTAGAGCAGTCCTGGATGCCGATGTCGACGTGGCGATCTCCGCGGCCATGGACGTCGACCACGGAACGGTGCAGCCGCTGCAGAGCCTGTTCGGCGATGCGGCAGGCGTGCCGGTGATTCCGGTGTTCATCAACTCGGTGGCCACCCCGCTCGGACCGCTGCGCCGGGTGCGTGCGCTCGGCACTGCTGTCGGCCGCCATCTGGCCACCCTGGGCAAGCGGGTGCTCGTCGTCGGCTCCGGCGGGTTGTCGCACGACCCCCCGGTGCCCACGTTGGCCACGGCACCGCCGGCGGCGCTGCAGCGCATCGTGCATGGGGTGCCGATGACAACCGAGCAGCGGCAGGCCCGCCAGACCGCGGTCATCGAGGCCGCCCGTGAATTCGCGGCTGGACAGGGTTCGCTGGCCCCGCTCAACCCGGCCTGGGACCTCGCCTTCTTGGATCTTCTCGATGCGAACCGGATTTCCGAGGTGGACGCGTGGGACAACCGCTGGATCGCCGAGCAGGCGGGTAATTCCGCCCACGAGGTGCGAACCTGGGTGGCCGCATTCGCAGCGCTGGCTGCGCAGGGCACCTACCAGACCGGTAACCATTTCTACCGTGCGGCGCCGGAGCTTATCGCCGGCTTCGCCATCAGGACGGCGGTGACGACATCATGAGTCCCCAAACGGATCGACCCTTCGACCACGTCACCGACGTGCTCGTGATCGGTTCCGGTGGCGGTGGGATGACTACCGCGTTGGCCGCCGACGCGGCGGGCCTGGAAGCCCTGGTGGTGGAGAAGTCCGCCCGCTTCGGTGGCTCCACGGCGCTGTCCGGTGGCGGGATCTGGGTCCCGGGGGCCCCTTCGCAGCGCCGTGAGGGTTACGTGCCCGACCCCGAGGAAGTCTTTACCTATCTCAAGACGATTACCGAGGGCACGGTCAGCGACGCGCGGTTGCGCAAGTACGTCGAGGCCGCTCCGGAGATGATGGAGTTCCTCGAGAAGCTCAGCCCCTGGATGGACTTCGTCTGGAAGCCCGGTTACGCCGACTATTATCCCGAACTGCCGGGCGGGTCGGCGCTGGGCAGCACGATCAACGTGCCCGAGATCGATCTGCGGGCACTCGGCGACGAGGAACAGAACCTGTTGGCTCCGCTGGCGCTGGCTCCGAAGGGAATATGGTTCGCGCCCAAGGATCTACGGCTGTTCTACCAGGTCCGGCAGTCGTGGCACGGCAAAGCCGTGCTGCTCAAGCTGATCTGGCGGATGTTCCGGGCGCGGGTGTTCGGAGACAGAATGGCGGCCATCGGCCAGTCGCTGATGGCGAGGCTGCGCCTGGCGCTCAAACAGCAGAACATCCCGTTGTGGCTGGGAACCCCGATGACAGAGCTGATCACCGACGTCGATGGCGCGGTCGTCGGCGCGGTGGTCGAGAAGGGCGGGCGTGCGTTGCGCGTCCAGGCCAGACGCGGTGTGGTGCTGGCCAGCGGCGGGTTCGACCATGACATGGCTTGGCGGACCGAGTACCTGCCGGAGCTGAGCCGAGTCGGTGAGCTCGCTGGCACGGCTAAGGACTGGAGCTTCGGCAATCCGGCGTCGATGGGCGACGGCATCCGTGCGGGCGAGAAAGTCGGTGGTTCAACCGATTTGCTGGACGAGGCCTGGTGGTTTCCTGCGATGTGCTGGCCGGACGGTCGGCTGCAGTTCATGCTCAACGAGCGCATGATGCCCGCACAGTTCGTCGTCAACGGAGCCGGTGAGCGCTTCATCAACGAGGCGGCGCCCTATATGGACTTCGCTCACGCGATGATCGAGGGGCAGCGTTCGGGGGTCACGCACATCCCGTGCTGGCTCATCACCGACATCCGCTCCTTCCACCGCTACGTCGTCGGGGGGCACCTGCCCATCCCGAAGGTTCCGTTCGCGCCGGTGCCGACCGGTCGGAAGGTGCCCCAGGCCTGGCTGGACTCAGGGATCGTCAAGCAGGGCTCGACCTGGGCGGAACTGGCCGCGCAGATCGGGGTGCCCGGTGATCGCCTACAGGCGACCGCCGAGCGCTTCAACGAGTTCGCCCGTAAGGGGCACGACGACGATTTCAACCGTGGTGACAGTGCCTATGACAACTACTACGGCGACCCGACGTTGCCCAACCCCAACTTGCACCCGCTCGGCAAGCCGCCGTACTACGCGTTCCAGATTGTGCTGGGCGACCTCGGTACTTCAGGTGGTCTGCGCACCGACGAGTACGCGCGGGTGCTGCGCGCCGACGACAGCGTGGTCGCCGGTCTCTACGCCGTCGGCAATGCGTCAGCCGCGGTAATGGGCCGCAGTTATGCGGGCGCCGGGGCCACCATCGGCCCCGCGATGACGTTCGGCTATGTGGCCGCCCAGCACATTGCCGACAGCACAACCGATGTCGCCGACGGGCCCAATCCCGATAAACCCGGATCAGCCCTTGATCTACCCGGAACTTCAAGGAGGTAACAAGTATGAAGATTTCTCTGTTCTACGAATTCCCGCTGCCCAGGCCCTGGTCCGAGGACGATGAGCACCAGCTGTTCCAGGACGGCCTGACCGAGGTCGAGGCCGCCGACAAGGCCGGTTTCTCCACCGTGTGGCTCACCGAGCACCACTTTCTCGAGGAGTACTGCCACTCCACCGCGCCGGAGATGTTCCTGGCCGCGGCAAGCCAGCGAACGAAGGACATTCGACTCGGTTTCGGTGTCATGCACCTGTTGCCCAACATCAATCCACCCGCACGTATCGCCGAGCGTGTCGCCACCCTCGACCATCTCTCCAACGGCCGGGTGGAATACGGCACCGGTGAAGGCTCCTCGGTGGCCGAGCTCGGCGGTTTCAACGTCGACCCGGCCGACAAGCGGGCACAGTGGGAGGAAGCCCTCGACGTCACCATCCGGTGCATGACCGAAGAGCCGTTCACCGGCTACAAGGGTGAGCACATCGAGATGCCTGCCCGCAACGTGGTTCCCAAGCCGCTGCAGAAGCCTCACCCGCCGGTGTGGGTGGCGTGCACCCGCCCATCATCGGTCGAGATGGCGGCACAGAAGGCGATCGGCGCTCTGAGCTTCGCCTACACCGGACCCGAAGCGCTCAAGGAGCGCGTGGATGGTTACTACCGGGACTTCGCCGAGCAGGGTGCGCCCGTCACGCCCGCGATCAACCCGAACATCCTGGCCATTGGCGGTGACCTGTCGATGATGGTGGCCAAGAGCGACGAAGAGGCCCTCAAGCGCCTGGGCACCGGTGGCGGGTTCTTCTCGTTCGGCATCATGCACTACTACCTGACCGGCATGCATACTCCGGGCCGCACCAAGGTTTGGGAGCGTTACCAGGAGGCCGTCAAGGAAGATCCGACCCTGGCCTACGGACCGGGGCGTGGCGCGATCGGGTCGCCCGAGACCGTCCGGGAGTTCCTGCGCGGTTACGAGGCCAGCGGTGTGGACGAGATCATCCTGCTGCTCAACCCGCGTAGCCATGAGGGCACCATGGAGTCGATCGAGATCATGGGCAAGGAGATCCTGCCCGAGTTCATCGAGCGCGACCGGAAGGCTGTCGCCGACAAGGCCAAGCGTCTGGAGCCGGTGATCGAGAAGGTCGAGGCGCGCCGTCGGCCGTCGGAGGCGCCGCTGTTCGACGAGACCTACGCCTTCGGCGGGCTGCCGACCGGCCGCAACAAGTTCACCGCGGGTGAGATCCCCGAGGCGATGGCCGAGATCAACGAGGGCCGGGTCAAGGCCGCCCAGCAAGAGAAAGAGGCAAAGGCAGCGCAGGAAGCCGCGGGCTGACGGTGAGCTCACTTGACGAGCTGGTGCGCTATGACGGCAAGCATGTCGTCGTCACCGGCTGCGCCTCCGGAATCGGAGCGCAGGTGGCGTACCAGCTCGCTCAGCTCGGCGCCCGGGTGACGGGAATGGATCTGCGGGAGCCGGTCGAGAGGGGCTCGGCGTTAGCCGAGTTCATCTCGCTCGACCTAGCCGATCCTGACTCGGTCAGCGCCGCCGCGGCGTCCGTCGACGGCGGTGTCGACGGGCTGTTCAACGTCGCGGGGGTGTCCTCAGGCATCGGCGACCCGCTGCTGGTCGTCCGGATCAACTTCCTGGGAATGCGACAGTTCACCGAGGCGCTGATCGATCGGATGCCTCCCGGGGCGGCGGTCACCAACGTGTCCTCGCTGGCCGCCTCGGGGTACCGCGACAATGCCGCCGTCACGGCGGGACTGCTCGAGACCGGTTCGGTCGCAGAGGGTTTGAGCTGGTGTGCCCAGAATTCCGATGCGCTCGCCGACGGGGGATATCGGCTGTCGAAGGAAGCGATCATTCTCTACGGCATGAGCCGGGTGGTCGAGCTGGGTGCGAGGGGTGTCCGGATCAACTGCACCGCCCCAGGAGTGACCGAGACCCCGATCCTCGATCAACTGCGCTCAGCCTATGGACAGCAGTACCTTGATTCATTCACCGCGCCGTTGGGTCGCGTCTCGGACGCCAAGGAGCAGGCGGCCGTGTTGGCGTTCCTCGGCAGCCCCGCTGCGGGCTACATCACCGGCCAGGTGCTGTGGACCGACGGTGGGATTTTGGCCCAGCGGTTCGCCGAGACGATGCACAATGCGACTCGTACCGCACAAGCTGCTCCTGGGAGCTGACGGGATATTCATGGCAGACAAGATGAGCGACTTCCGCACGATGGCCGATCAGGTGCGCAACTGGGGCCGGTGGGGAGATGCCGATGAGGTCGGCACGCTGAATTTCATCACCGCGGGCAAGGTCGCCGAGGCGGCGGCGACGGTGAAGCAGGGCAAGGTGATCTCTCTCGGCGGTGACTTCAGTGCCGGTGGCCCGCAGGGAGCGTTCAAGTTTCGGCAGAACCCACAGCATGTGATGACCGTGGACGGGGGAGACGCCTCGACGCTCGTCGAGTACGGTCCGCAGTGGTTGCGCAATGCGGTTGCATCCGATGTCAGTGCGTTCTTCGCCGACAACCCGTTTCGGTTCAACGACGATCTGATCGTGATGCCGTTGCAGGCGGCCACCCAGTGGGACGCCCTGTCGCATGTGTACTACGAGGACAAGCTCTACAACGGCTTCCCGGCAGACTCGGTGACCAGCTTCGGGGCCTTCCACTGCGGCATCGACAAGGTCGATGCGAAGGGCATCACCTCCAGGGGTGTGCTGCTTGACGTGGTGGCACACCGCGGCGTGGATACCTTCTGCGGGCCGGGGGAGCCCGTCACCCCGTCCGAGCTCGATGAGATCGTGGCCCGGCAGAAGGTCGAGATCCGCTCCGGTGATGTCGTCATCGTGCACACCGGATGGTGGACGCGGTTTCTGTCGACCGGCGACGGTGCCGAAGCGGGCTCCGGTCTGCACTGGACCTGCGCGGCGTGGCTGCACGAGCACGAGATCGCCGCGGTGGCTTCGGACAATCTGATGGTCGAGGATCCCGACCCGGCCAACGGTGTGGAGGGCACGTTCCTGCCGATGCACATGCTGTGTCTACGGGATATGGGTCTGATGCTCGGCGAATACTGGGACCTGGGCCCGCTGGCGGCGGACTGTGCGGCCGACGGCGTCTACGAGTTTCAGCTCGTCGCACCGCCTCTGAAAGTGGTCGGTGCGGTCGGTGCGCCTGTGAGCCCGATCGCGATCAAGTGAGTGATGAAGTCATGAGCCCACATCGACTGTCCATCCTCAGTCTCGATACCGGCTTTGGCGCCAGTCTCTGTGGCCCTGCGGCGCCGGCCGTCTTCGCGGCCGTGGGGGTATCCGCGTGATCGATCAGCGCAGTGTGCAGGTCGACGGTCTGGCCACCGGATATCTGGAGGCCGGACAGGGTGACCCGGTGGTGCTGTTGCACGGCGGGGAGTTCGGAGCCAACGCACGAATCGGCTGGGAACGCAATATCGAGGCGCTGGCGGCAACACACCGCGTGCTCGCTCCGGACATGCTCGGCTTCGGTGATTCGGCCAAGGTCATCGACTTCACCGACGGTCGCGGCATGCGGATCCGGCATATCGCCCGCTTTTGCGAGGTGATGGGTGTCGACTCGGCGCATTTCGTCGGGAACTCGATGGGGGCTATCAACATCCTTGTCGATGTCACCTCGGAGGCGCCGGTGCTTCCGGTCCGCAGCCTGGTCGCCATCTGTGGCGGGGGCGAAATCCAGCGCAACGAACATGTCAGCGCACTCTACGACTACGACGCCACGTTCGAAGCGATGCGCAAGATCGTCGCGGCGTTGTTCCACGACCCCTCGTATCCGGCCGACGAGGATTACGTGCGTCGTCGCTACGAGTCCAGCATCGCGCCGGGCGCGTGGGAATCTCTGGCCGCGGCGCGATTCCGCCGGCCGGGACTGGAACCGCCGGCTACGCCGAGCAGCGCGCGCGCCTACGACCGCATCACCGTGCCGGCGCTGGTGGTGGCCGGGCGTGACGACAAGCTGTTGCCCGCGGGATGGGAGGCGCAGATTGCCGAGCAGATCAAGCTTGGTCGCAGCGCGGTGATCGACGGTGCGGGCCACTGTCCGCAGATCGAGCAGCCCGACGCGCTGAACGCTGTGCTGCTGGAATTCTTCGAAGGGATCGAGACCCAACAATGACAGACGAACTGGCGGACAAGGTCGCAATCGTCACCGGTGGGGCATCCGGGATCGGTGCCGGTATCGCCGAACGGTTCGCCGCCGAGGGGGCCAGCGTCGTCATCGCTGACGTTCGTGTCGACCTGGGTGAGGAGCTGGCCGGAAAGCTCAACGCGCAGGGCTGCAAGGCGCTGTTCCGTCGCGCCGATGTCGGTGATCAGTCCCAGATCACGGAGTTGGTGTCGGCGGCGGTGTCGTCGTTCGGCGGCTTGCACGTGATGGTGAACAACGCCGGGATTTCCAGCCCGCTGCGTAAGGGGTTGTTTCAGGAGGACTTCGAAGAGTTTGACCGAGTGATGCGTGTCAACCTGCTCGGCGTGATGGCAGGCACTCGTGAGGCTGCCCGCCACATGGCCGACCATGGAGGCGGGTCGATCATCAATCTGTCGTCGATCGGGGGTATCCAGGCCGGCGGCGGGGTGCCCGCCTACCGGGCGTCGAAGGCGGCGGTCATCCACTTCAGCAAGTCTGCGGCTATCGAGCTTGCGCACTATGAGGTGCGGGTGAACTGCATCGCGCCCGGCAATATCCCCACCCCGTTGTTGGCTACCTCGGCCACCGATGAGGATCGCGAACGTCTCGAGCGTTTCGAGGCCAGGATCCGCCAGCAGATGCGCGACGATCGCCCGCTGAAAACGGAGGGCACGGCCGAGGATGTCGCCGAGGCGGCGTTGTATCTGGCGACGCCGCGGTCGCGTTATGTGACGGGAACCGTGTTGCCGGTCGACGGCGGAACGGTTGCGGGCAAAGTGATGGCCCGCAAGTCCCCGAAGCCTGAGGGCGGATCGTCATGATGCTTTTAAAGCAGTCGCTTGACTTAGGTGGTGTGACGCGCTTCACTGGAGGCGTGACGACGGCGAGAAGTGTGCGCGCGGACCGGGCCAGCAGCACCCAAGAGGCGATTCTGAAAGCAGCTGAACGTCTCTACGCCGAACACGGGGTGTTCGCGGTATCGAACCGGCAGGTCAGTGAAGCGGCAGGGCAAGGCAACAACGCTGCCGTCGGGTACCACTTCGGGACCAAGGCCGACCTGGTCCGCGCGATCGAGCACAAGCACCGCGGACCCATCGAAGCGCTGCGGGAACGGCGGATCGCCCAGATCAGTGGCTCGAAGAACATGCGCGACTGGGTTGCCGCACTTGTCTGCCCGCTGACCGACCATCTCGAAGCTCTGGGCAACCCGACGTGGTATGCGCGGTTTGCTGCGCAGGTAATGACCGACCCGGCCTATCACAACATCATCGTCAAAGACGCGCTGACTTCGCAGTCGCTGGTGCAGGTGCTCGACGGCATCAACAGCTGCCTGCCGGACCTGCCCGCCGAGGTGTGCGTCGAACGCAACATCATGGGCCGCAACCTGTTGATGCACAGCTGTGCCGAACGTGAACGACTGCTGGCCCAGGGGGCGGCGGTGGCCCGCCCGTCATGGCAGGCCGCCGCGACGGGTCTGATCGACGCGATCATCGGCCTCTGGCACGCCCCCGTCACGGAGGTGTTTTGACGTGAAGGTCACCGTTGATCAGGACAAGTGCGTTTCCTCGGGTCAGTGCGTGCTCAACGCCAGCGAGGTGTTCGACCAGCGCGACGACGACGGCGTCGTCGAGCTGTTGATCGCAGAACCAGGACCCGAATACGCCGAACAGACCCGAAAGGCCGCGGCCGCTTGCCCAGCCCTGGCCATACATATCGAGGAGTGAATTACATGACAGACACGCTCGCCCAGGATTCGGTTTCGGCCGAGGTTCCGGCGTACCCGATGGACCGCGCGGCGAGCTGCCCGTTCGCACCACCGGCCAAGCTGCTCGAGATGAACGAGACCAAGCCCCTGTCGCGGGTGCGGATCTGGGACGGCAGTACCCCGTGGCTAGTGACCGGTTACGAGGCGGCCCGGTCGCTGTTCGCCGACTCGCGGATCAGCGTCGACGACCGTTACCCGGGCTTCCCGCACTGGAACGAGCACATGCGCGCCACGGTCGACAAGCGGCCGCGGTCGGTCTTCACCTCCGATGCCGAGGAGCACACCCGGTTCCGGCGGATGCTGTCCAAGCCGTTCACGTTCCGCCGCGTCGAGACGCTGCGCGGGGTGATCCAGCAGGTCACCGACGAGTGCATCGACGAGATCCTGGCTGGGCCGCAGCCCGCCGACATGGTGGCGAAGTTGGCCCTGCCGGTGCCGACGCGAGTCATCAGTGACATGCTCGGTGTGCCCTACGAGGACCATGAGTTCTTCCAGGAGCACGCCAATGCCGGGCTGGCGCGCTACGCGGCGGCCGACGCGATGCAAAAGGGCGCGATGACCCTGCACCAGTACCTGATCAATCTGGTGCAGAAGAAGCAGGAAGAGCCTGCCGAGGATGCCATCTCCGACCTCGCCGAACGCGTCACCGCCGGCGAGATCGACGTCAAGGAGGCCGCGCAGCTCGGCACCGGCCTGCTCATCGCCGGCCACGAGACCACCGCCAACATGATCGGGCTCGGTCTGCTGGCGCTGCTGGAGAACCCCGAACAGGCCGCGCTGCTGCGTGACTCCGAGGATCCGAAGTTCATCGCGAACGCGGTCGAGGAACTGATGCGCTACCTGTCGATCATCCAGACCGGCCAGCGACGGGTGGCCCTCGAGGACATCGAGATCGGCGGCGAGACCATCAAAGCCGGTGAGGGCGTCATCTTGGACCTGGCGCCGGCCAACTGGGATCCCGCCATGTACGCCGACCCCGGCACGCTGGATCTGACCCGTGACGCGGGCGGACAGTTGGGCTTTGGCTACGGCCGGCATCAATGCGTGGGACAGCAGCTGGCCCGCGCGGAGATGCAGATCGTGTTCCCCACCGTGCTGCGCCGCATGCCCGAGATGAAACTGGCAATCCCGTTCGAGGATGTCCCGTTCGCCGAAGATCACCTGGCCTTCGGCGTCTACGAACTCCCGGTGACCTGGTAGTCACCGAAGGACCAGCCCAACAGCCCGATTGGAGTACCAACGATGGCCCCCAGCCTCTCTAGCCCGACTGCCACGTTATATCCGCCCGAGGGTTTCGGCGCGCCCAAGAACCGTCACGGCCATTCCACGGGCGCGGTGACGGGTCTTCCCGCCGGAACCGAGATCTTCTCGGCCGACAACCACATCTCGGTCGCCGAAGACATCTTCTACGAACGCTTCCCCGAGGAACTCAAGGGCGCGGCGCCGCGCATTTGGTACGAGGACGGCGCCTACATGGTCGGTATGAAGGGCAAAGCCTGGACCGGTGGTGATTTCGGGCGCGTCCTCATGCAGTACGACGACCTCGCCGGCGCCGCGTCGAACAACATCGAGGCACGCATCCGCGAGCTCAAGGAAGACGGAATCGACAAGGAACTGGCGTTCCCCAACGCTGTACTCGCCTTGTTTCATTACCCCGACAAGTCGCTGCGCGAGCGGGTGTTCCGGATCTACAACGAACACATCGCCGACCTGCAGGAGCGCTCTAACGGACACTTCTACGGCGTTGGCCTGATCAACTGGTGGGATCCTAAGGGCACGCGCAGCACCCTCGAACAGATCAAATCCTTGGGCCTCAAGACGTTCCTGCTTCCGCTGAACCCCGGCAAGGACGACGACGGCAACATCTACGACTACGGAAGCACCGACCTGGATGCGGTGTGGGACGAGATCGAGGCCTCCGGACTCCCGGTCAGCCACCACATCGGCGAGACCCCGCCGAAAACGCCGTGCCAGAACAACAGCGTGGTTGTCGGCATGATGGTCAACGTGGACTCGTTCCGCGAGCAGTTCGCCAAGTACGTGTTCTCCGGGATCCTGGACCGCCACCCGAGCCTCAAGATCGGTTGGTTCGAAGGCGGAATCGCCTGGGTTCCCACCGCGTTGCAGGACGCCGAGCACATGCTCGCCTCCTACCGGCACATGTTCAACCACCAGCTCGAGCACGACATCCGCTACTACTGGGACCACCACATGAGCGCTTCGTTCATGGTCGACCCGTTGGGCCTGCAGCTGATCGACCGGATCGGGGTGGACAACGTCATGTGGTCGTCGGACTATCCGCACAACGAGAGCACGTTCGGCTATTCCGAACGCTCGCTCGCTTCGGTCGTCGAGGCGGTAGGCCCCGAAGCTGCGGTGAAGATCGTCAGCACCAACGTCAAGAAGTTCCTGGGAATCGGATGACCGCGGTCGCCAGCCCGTCGGCACTCGATATACCTGAGGTCCCCAACCGCGAACGGATGTACCGCGAATGCGGTGCCCGGATTCGCGCGGTGATGAAGGACAAGGGTGTCGACGTGCTGGTGCTGCTGGGCAACGGCAACGTGGTGTACGCGACCGGTGCGAGCTGGCCGCTGTTGGACGCGGGACTGTCCCATGTCGAGCGGCCAATCGCCGTCGTGCTCGCCGACGACGAACACCCGCACCTGTTTATGCCGTTCCGTGAGGGTGCGTCCTTCGAGTCTGAGGTTCCGGCAGATCACCTGCACGGCCCGCTCTACCTTGAATTCGATGAGGGCGTCGAGCACTTCGCGTCGATTCTGGCCGATTTCGCACCGTCTGCAGCCAGCGTCGCGGTCGATGAACTGACCGGGGCGATGCGTCGCAACGCGTCCCGTCTATTCCCGGCGGGCCCGCCGTCGGATGCTGCGCTGATCATCAGTCCGGCCAAGCTGGTCAAGACGATCGATCAGATCTCCTGCATCCGCAAGGCATGCCGGATCACCGAAGAGGCCGTCGGCCCGGTGCACCGCTCGCTGGCACCGGGAGTGCGCCAGATCGACCTGTCGGCCGGGTTCGTTCGCCGCGCCTTCGAACTCGGTGCCACCGCCAACATGCTGGAGGCCATCTGGCAGGTCATGCCTACGTCGAAGGCCGAGGGCACCTGGACGACGACCGGTGACCTGGCGCTTCCGTTGCTCACCACCGAACGCGAGCTCGCCAAGGGCGACGTGCTGTGGACCGACGTCAGCATCACCTACGAGGGCTACTGCTCGGACTTCGGCCGGACCTGGCTGGTCGGCGAGCAGCCGACGGCGCGCCAGCAAGCCCAGTTCGACAAGTGGTGCGAGATCCTCGAGGCAGTGCTCGCCGTCACCAAGGCCGGAGCGACCTCGGGTGATCTGGCCCGCGCGGCGATCGCCGCGAACGGCGGCGCCAAGCCCTGGTTGCCGCACTTCTACCTCGGCCACGGCATCGGCACGAATGCCGCCGAAACGCCGATGATCGGAACGGATCTCGGTCAGGAATTCGACGACAATTTTGTCTTCCCGGCGGGTATGGTTCTGGTGCTCGAGCCGGTGGTCTGGGAGGACGGCACCGGCGGGTACCGCAGCGAGGAGATCGTGGTGATCACCGAGAACGGATACACGCCCATCACCGACTACACCTACGCGCCCTACGGCGAGACGAGGGGTGTGCGCGCATGAGCGACGAAGTTCTGCCCGATGACCTCCCACTGCGCACCGGGCGTCGTGAGCGGGCACTGGCCCAGATGGAGGCCCACGACCTCGACGTTCTCGTGTTGGGTCGGCAGGCCAATGTCCGCTACGTCACCGGAGCGCCGCAGCTGTGGGTGGCCGGCACCCGTCCGTTCGCTCCGATCTGTGTGCTAGTCCGCGCCACCGGTGAGATCCACCTCAACAGCAGTTGGGACGAGGGCATGCCCGAGGAGATCTCGCACGATCACCTCTACGGGCTGGCCTGGAATCCGATGACATTGATCGAGGTGCTCAAGAACATCGACGGCGCAGCGGCCGCGAAGCGGGTCGGCACCGACGCGTTGTCACCGTCGTTCGGCCAGCTGCTGCCGATGGCGTTCCCGAACGCCGAGCTCGTCGATGGCGAGCTGGCGATGCGCGCCGCCCGTCGCATCAAGACCGCCGACGAGATCCGTGCGCTGCGCGGCGCACTCAAGGTCGCCGGATACGGGCTGGCCGCAGCGGTGGCGGAACTGAGCCCCGGCACCACCGAGCAGGCGCTCACCGGTGTCATGCTCGAGGCGATGGCCGCCGGCGGAGTGAGCACTTCGGCCACCCAGGACGGCGCGTGGATCACCCCGCGGGACAACATGTGGCGGGTGGGTCGCCGCGATCACGCGGTGGCCGATGGCGACCTGGTCGCATTCGCCGGGGGTGCACTGGCCAACGGCTATGTCGGCGAGGTCGGCCGCACCTGGCCGGTCGGCGACGTCAAGGGCGCCGACGAGCTCTATGCGCGGTCAAACGAGTTGTGGTACAAGATCGTTGGTGCATGCCGAGCAGGCGCCCCGGCCAGTGATCTGTTCACTGCGTATCAGGCCGCGGGCGAGCCGCTACCGCCGATGCCGGTGGCCCACGGCCTTGGGCTAGGATTTGATCCGCCGGTGATCACACCGGATTTGGCGCACACGGCGTCCGAAGAAAACCTCGATCCCGGAATGGTCTTGGCTATCACGGCCTACGTGTGGGAGGCCGGTGTTGGGGCGGTATTCCGCCGCGATGCCGTGCTCGTCACCGAAAGCGGACCAGAAGTGTTGACCGCAAGCCCTTCCGCGGCCCAGACGGCCGCCGGTATCGGCTGAGGAAGAAGGAATGACGGATTCAAAGCGGCCCACTCCCGAGGAAATCATCCTCTACGAGAAGGATCCTAAGACCAAGATCGCCACGATAACCTTCAACCGGCCGGAGTTTCTGAACGCGCCGACGTCGCTGGCACGGTTGCGCTACGCCGATGTTCTGCGGGCAGCTAGCGTCGACAACGACGTCAAGGTCGTGATCATCCGTGGGGTTGGCAACAACCTGGGCAGTGGTGCGGATCTGCCGGAGTTCATGGAAGGCAACGACAACCCCGACATGCGGCTGGCCGAACTGCGGCTTGAGGACGAGGGCGTCGGTGAGGTGACGTACCCCCCGAAGGGGACGTTCCGCAACGGTGCCACGATCAGCGCCTGGTATGCCAATGTCCAGGCGGGGAACCGGCCGCTGCAGGAGCTCAAGAAGATCAGCATCGTGGAGGCCAAGGGCTACTGCTACGGCTGGCACTTCTACCAGTGCGCTGACGCCGATCTGGTGATCTCCTCCGACGACGCGCTGTTCGGCCACCCGTCGTTCCGTTATTACGGGTGGGGACCGCGCATGTGGACCTGGGTACAGATGATGGGGCTGCGGAAGTTCCAGGAGATGGTCTTCACCGGGCGGCCGTTCACCGCAGCCGAGATGTATGACTGCAACTTTTTGAACAAGGTGGTCGCTCGTGACGAGCTAGAGGCAGAGGTCGACAAGTATGCGCGGGCGTGCGCCCGTAATAGGCCGGTCGACACTGTGTTTCAGCAGAAGATGTTTTTCGAGATCTTCAAGCAGCACCAGGGCGAGTACATGGGCAGTCTGCTCTCGGCGTTCTTCGAATCCATGGGCAGCGGCGTCGCCAACGACGACACCGACGACATGGACATGATGGAGGCGATCGACAGTGGTCTGGCCGGCGCGGTCAACGACAACGACAGCAAGTTTCCGGCTGACTTCCGCTTGAGTAAGTCCAACCGGGCCAAGGGGGACTAGACGCTCTGATGTCTGAGCCTGCGCTTACCGGATACGTCGTTGTCGACCTGTCCAGCGGGATCGCCGGTGCCTACTGCACCAAACTGCTTGCCGACGGCGGCGCTCACGTCATCAAAGTCGAGCCACCTCAAGGGGATCCGCTACGCAGCTGGTCGGCGTCGGGGGCCGATATCCTCGACGGCGCCGACGGCGCGTTGTTCTCGTTCCTGGCATGCTCGAAGCACAGTGTGGTGGCCGAGCCGGGGACCGACGACGATCTGGTCACCGCGCTGCTCGCCGACGCCGACGCGGTGGTGTGGTCACCGGGATCGGGTGTGGCTCAGTCGCCGCAGTTCAGCCCGGAGGCCATCCGGCGCGCACACCCGCATCTGACCGTCACAGCGATCACTTCGTTCGGACTTGAGGGGCCCTGGTGTGACAGGCCAGCCACCGAGTTCACGCTGCAGGCGTGGTCAGGCGGGGTCATCGGGCTGGGCCGCGGCGCACCCGACCGAGCGCCGGTGTACGTCGGCGGCCAGGTCGGCGACTATCTTGCCGGCGCCTATGCCAGCGCCGCGACGATGGCCTCCCGGATGCGCGGAGGGGCCGAACTCGTCGACCTGTCGAAGCTGGAGACTTCCGTGCTTGGGCTTACCTACTATCCGGTCAGCTACTTCGAGATGCTGGGCAGACCCTGGCGTGACGCTCGCAGGCTCACGGTGCCGGGCATCGCCCGCGCCAAGGACGGTTTGATCGACATCGGCTGCGGCACCGCCCAGCAGTGGTTCGATCTGTGCGCGATGACCGGTCACGACGAGTGGATCGACGAGGAGTCGCCGCTGTCGATCACCGAGCAGGCCAACGAGAAGTCCGACGAGTTGTACGCCTGGGTGGCTGAGCAGACCGTCGACGAGATTCGTGATCTGGCGACTGCGTTTCGCATTCCCAACGCGCCCGTAGCCAACGGTGCCAACGTCGAAGCGCTCGATCATTTTGTCGCGCGGGAGTCGTTTGTGGTCAATCCGCGTGACGGTTTCACCCAGCCGACCTACCCGTACCGGATGGCGCCGGTGACATTGCGCCCGCCCGAACCGGCGCCGCGCCTGGGTGAGCACACCGAGCACTACCGTTCGCGAACGCGTGTTCCTCGCGATGCGCAGCGCTCCGCTGCTGTCGGGACTGCGGATTCGGGGAAGCGGGCGTTGCCGTTCGAGGGCCTGCGGGTGATCGACATGACCACCTTCTGGGCCGGGCCGAGCTGCACCCATCTGCTCGCCATGCTGGGGGCCGAGGTCATCCACGTCGAGTCGACGCGTCACCCCGATGGTACGAGGCTGATCGCCGGCATTCCGGTGACCGAGGATCTCTGGTGGGAGCAGTCCCCGATCTTTTCGGGCCTGAACACCAACAAGCGTGACCTGACGCTGAATCTGCAGAGCAGCGAAGGCCGCGACCTGCTCAAGAAGTTGATCGCGACTGCCGACGTGCTCGTCGAGAACTTCACCCCCCGGGTGCTGGAGAGCATGGGTCTGACCTACGACGTGGTCAAGGAGATCCAACCGGGCCTGATCATGGTGCGCATGCCCGGTTTCGGGCTGGACGGTCCGTGGCGGGACAGCCCGGCGTTCGCCTATGTCATCGAGGCCGCGGCTGGCATCAGTTGGATGACCGGCTATCCCGATCTCAACCCGTTCGAGCCGTATTCGGTGGGCGACCCCAACGCGGGCATTCACGCTCTGAACGGCTTGATGCTGGCTCTTGAGCATCGCCGCAAGACCGGAGAGGGCTCGATGGTCGAGGCGGCCATGGTTGACGCCGCCCTCAACGTCGCCGCCGAACAGGTCATCGAGTTCTCGGCCTACGGCGCCCTGCTTGAGCGGGCCGGGAACCGGGGCCCCGCCGCGGCTCCGCAGAACCTGTACCGCACCAACGAGGTCGACGAATTCGGCCGCCTTGACAGCTGGGTTGCGCTCGCGGTGGCCACCGACACCCAGTGGGCCTCGTTGTGCGACGCGCTGGGACGGCCGGACTGGGCGATGTCCGACCAGCTCGCCGATGCGGCCGGGCGACATGCGCACCACGATCTGATCGACTCTCACCTGGCCGACTGGTGTGCTGCACGCAGCGGCGACGAGATCGTCGCGGACCTGTGGGATCGCGGCGTTCCGGTTGCCAAAGTGCTACAACCGCATCGCCAGACAGAGCTTGAACAGCTGACGTCGCGGGGGTTCTTCGAACTCGTCGAGCATCCGGTCAATCCGCCTACCAGGCACAGCACCCTGCCGTTTCGGTTCTCCGCCGGACCCGATCGTGTGCATACCGCGCCCGCGCCGCTACTGGGCCAGCACAACCATGAGTTGCTGAGCGAACTCGGCCTGAGCGCCGAGGACATCGCGCGCCTGGAGGCCGACGGGGTCATCGGTACCGAGCCTGGGCGCTAGGCCGCGGCGACAGTGGCTATCGCTGCCTCGGACATCCTTTTGACCGGTCGCGTCGCCGTGGTGACCGGGGGAGGTGCCGGCATCGGACGCGGTATCGCCGAAGGACTGGCGGCGTTCGGCGCATCGGTGGCGATCTGGGAGCGCGATCCGCAATCCTGTGCGGCCGCCGCGGACGCCGTGGGCGGGATGGGTCTGGTGACTGACGTGCGCGACGCCGAGGCGGTTGAGGCGGCGCTGCAGAGCACCGAACGTGAGCTCGGTGTCGTCTCAATACTGGTCAACAACGCGGGCGGGACCTTCAATTCGCCGCTTCTGGAGACATCTGAAAACGGATGGGATGCGCTGTACCGCAGCAATCTCCGACACGTTCTGCTGTGCACGCAGCGGGTGGCCCGCCGCCTTGCCAACACCGGGAACCCCGGTAGCGTCGTCAACATCACCTCGATCGAAGGATCGCGTGCTGCACCTGGTTACGCCGCCTATTCCGCCGCCAAGGCCGGCGTCATCAACTACACCAAGACCGCGTCTTTCGAGTTGGCGCCGCATCGCATCCGCGTCAATGCGCTGGCACCGGATCTGACGATGACCGAGGGCCTGCGCAGTTTGGCCTCAGGTGAACTGGCAGCGGGCATCGGGGCTGGCATCCCGATGCGCCGACCCGGTCATGTCGACGAAATGGCCTCGGCAGCAGTATTTCTCGCATCCGACATGGCCAGCTACATCACCGGGCAGACGATCCACGTCGACGGCGGTACCGAAGCCGCCGGCGGCTGGTACTACCACCCGCGGACGGGAGCGGCCACCCTGGGGCCGTCATGACCTAGGAATCCGGGGACGGATCACCCAGTCTGCGTCGGATGGCACCCCACGGATCGGCGTACTGGCCGGGCTGCCTCCAGTTGGCTGCTCGCGGTGCCACCAGGGCGCGCACCAGCGGCCCTGCCAGCGCCATCAGGTACCACGTCAGTCCCGCGCGCGCACGTGCCTCGGCGAGCAATTCCGGCCACGAATAGTGTTGGAACTGTAGGGCTTCCTGTGCTCGGGTGGTATCCATCCAGTCGGTGACGAACCAGTCCTCGTCGCTGTTCGGATCCCCTTTGCGCCCCAGCTTCAACCCGCCCTTGAGGCCGCGTGACCCGGCCATCGCCACCTCGGCCTCGCTCTGCAGGATGCGGTGTGAATCGTCGCCGGCGATCAGTAGGATCTCGTGTGCCACGTCGGCGGTCGTCGCCGCGGCGAATGCCCACGCGACGTCGCGAACGTCGACAGTGTGCAGTCGGCCGTCGTCGGGCAGTGCGCTGGCGAAATAGATTGCGTCCATGGTCACCGGCATCGCTTTGTAGTCGACGCTGAGTACGCCGCCGAGGCGCAGCACCACCCACTCCAGCGAAGAGGACCGCACAATCGATTCGGCTTCGGCCTTGTGCGCGCTGTACAAATCGCTGTGGCGCATCGGCATGTCCGCGGTGACAGGGGGGGTTGTGTGGTGCGGGTTGCGGGCCCCGAACACGGCGTTGCTCGAGGCCTGGACGAAGCGTGGCGGTGCCGGTTGAGATTCGGCGATCTTGACCAGCGTGGCCGTCGCGTCGACGTTGACGCGACGGGCCAGCTTCCGGTTCGTGTAGATCGCGGGCGGGATGATGGCCGCGAGATGGATGATCGCCTCGGGCGAGACTTCGGCGACCAGCTGCGCGGTTTGGTCGGCATCGGTGAGGTCGGTCCACTTCACGGCGACCCCCGTGGGCAACTTCGCAACTGCCTTGCGGTTGCCTGGGGTGTCCAGGTCGGCAACGACGACGGTGCGTCCCAGTTCGGCCAAGCGTCGGACGGTAGCCGCGCCGACCAGTCCAAACCCGCCGGTCACCAGCACAGTTCCGGCCATGAAAAGTCTCCTAGCTGCGTAGATCGCATTTCGCCCCGAGCGTGAGACTAGCTCGTCACGTCGGGCGCGTTGTGTTTCCCGCACCTGCATTCAGGGAATTCGCAGGAACGCCCGTGGCCGGCGGAGGCGCCGATCTGCTCGTGGGGGTTTGTGGCTTGGTGCTGGCCCGAAGCCGCCGTCGGCTCGCCCAGGCTGCTGGTCGGGCGGCGAAAGGCGATGTGCGGCAGGGGGAACCGCCTCTAGCGCATCGCCTCTCGCCGGTTTGACGAATTAGCCCGGGCGGGCGGTTACTTCAGGCAGCTACCGCCATCGACGGGCAGTGTGACGCCGGTGATGAAGCGGGCTTCGTCGGAGGCGAGGAACAGCACTGCGTTGGCGATGTCTTCGGGCTCGACCCAGCCGATGGGCAGCGTGTGCATGAACTGACCGACGACCTTGATGTCCTCGGGTCCCGGGTTCTCCAGGTCGGGACGGAACAGCTTCATCGTCGGCTCGTTCATGAACAGCGGAGTGTTCACGTTGGTGGGATGCACCGAGTTCACCCGGACGTTCTGCGCGCCGAGCTCGACAGCGAAAGTCCGCATCAAACCGACGACACCGTGCTTGGCCGCGACGTAATGACCGGTGTTCGGGTAGGCCTTCAGTCCGCCGACGGAGCTGGTCAGGATGATCGACCCGCCATTGCCGCCAGCGAGAATGTGTGGGACGCCGGCTTTGACGGTCTTCCACACGCCGGAGAGGTTGACGCCGATCATGTCGTCCCAGTCGGGCTCATCGGTCTTGTCCAGCGTCTGCCCACCGTTACCGATCCCGGCGTTGGCGACGATGATGTCGAGCTTGCCGAATTCCTCGACTCCCGCATCGACAGCGGCCTTAAGCGCGTCGTAGTCGCGCACGTCGACCTCGGCGGTGTGGATGCGGCCACCGGCGTTTTTGACCAGTTCGGCGGTTTCGGCGAGGTCCTCGGGCGTGGACAGGGGGATCAGCACACTGTCGATCTGCTTACAGATGTCGACAGCGATGATGTCGGCGCCCTCCTGCGCCATACGCACAGCGTGTGCCCGGCCCTGACCGCGTGCCGCACCGGTGATGAAAGCGACTTTGCCCTCTACGCGTCCTGCCATGTTCTGTCGTCCTTAAGTGTTGTCGGTAATTGGGAAGGTCGTGCTCGGATCAGGAAGTCAAGGTGGGCATGGCTTCCCAGCCACGCACCGCGGTAGTCTGCGACGGCGCGGCATTCGCCCAGTCGACCTCCCACTCCGGGAAGCGTTTGAGAATCTCTTCAAGGGCGATGCGGCCTTCGAGCCGGGCCAGCGCGTTACCCATACAGAAATGGGTCCCCGCCCCGAATGTCATGTGCGAGCGCTGCTCTCGATGGATGTCGAAGACGTCCCCATCGGGTGCGAACCGGCGGGAGTCGCGGTTGGCGGCACCCATCAACAGCAGCATGGCGCTGCCCTCGGGCACCGTTTGGCCGTAGTACTCGACATCACGGGCGACGTAGCGGGCCACCTGCAGAGCCGGGGGCTCCCAGCGCAGGATCTCTTCGATCGCCTGGGGGATCAGCGCCGGATTGTCGACCAGGGCGCGACGTTGATCAGGGTAGTCGGCCAAGGTTTTGCCTGCCCAGCCGATGAGTCGGGTCGTCGTCTCTGCCCCAGCGGTCGCGACCACGGTCAGGTACATCAGCAGTTCGTCTCGGCTGAGCCGACGAACGGTGCCGGTCTCGTCTTCGAATTCGACGGTGAGCAGGTCGGTCATGATGTCATCCGACGGGTTCTCGGTGCGGTAGTCGATGAACTCCGCGAAAACCTCACCGGTGGCGAGAAGGTCGACCTGCTTGCTCTGCAGGGTTGCCTCGCCATGATCAGTGACCCGACGCTGGTCTTCCTCGGGGATACCCAGCAGCATCCCGATTACCCGCATCGGCATCTGCTCGCCGAGGTCGTTGACGAAGTCGAATCGTCCGGTGCCCACCAGCGGGTCCAGGCAGCGGGCGGTGAACTCGCGGATCTGCGGTTCCAGGGCCAAGACCTTGCGCGGGGTGAACATCCGTGACAGCAGGTTGCGGTGGATGTTGTGGATCGGTGGATCCTCGAAAATCAACGTGCCTGGCGGTATCTCCATGCCGGACTTGATGATCTCGAGCAAAGCGCCCCGACCGGAGATGAACGTCTCGTGGTCGATCAGTGCCTTGTTGACGTCGTCGAACCGGCTCAGCGCGTAGAAGTCGTGCTGAGTGTTGTGGTACAGCGGAGCCTCTTCGCGGATGCGGGCAAACACCGCATAGGGGTCCATATTGAGTTCGACGCTGTAAGGGTCGTAGTACAACTCATCCCCGGTCGAGCTGTTCGGAAGATTGGAACTGTCAGCGCTGATCGTCACGGGTTCCCTCTGGTTGGATCAGTCTTCGTGTAAGACATCGGGCGGCAATTTGTCTCACAACTCTGGCATCGCCAACGGGTGGGTGTCAATGGTCTTGTTGGTTGCAGAAAGTCTTGCTCTTAATCGCGAAGAACGTCGCTCTCGATTGCGAGAGGCATTTGGATAGCACGATCCGCGATAGCTCGCGCGAATCGGATTCTAGAGTAGCGAGAGGGATATTCTCGCCTATTCGGCGGCAAAACCGTGAGAGCAGAAGTCCCAGACCTCTTCGGCCGTGATCGGGTGCGGGGCGCCGTCGCCGTCAGTGCCGTCACCGCTGGACTGTGCCACGAACATCACGGTCTGCATGGTCATCGCGGCCATCCGCTTCGGGTTGATGCTCGCGCGGAGCTGACCCGCGGCGCTTGCATCCTCCATCAGCTCGGTGAGCAGCGCCAGCAGCGGGGCGTGGGCGACCT
Source organism: uncultured Mycobacterium sp. (assembly GCA_964562545.1). GTDB lineage: Bacteria > Actinomycetota > Actinomycetes > Mycobacteriales > Mycobacteriaceae > Mycobacterium. The sequence goes on from CAZLTV010000022.1 coordinate 31,155, forward strand.
TGACCTCGAACGGATGTGACACCAGCAGTCGAGGGGCGAAGTCGGTGAACAGCGGCCGCTTGGCCGCGGGGTCCGGGCGTGACGACTCGAAGAGCAGCTCAATCGCCACTTTGAGGCGTTGGAGTGGGTCGTCCTGGCTGGCGGTGGCGGCACGGATCTGGTCGGCCGAGCGACTCAGTGCATCCTCGAACAGGGCGAGGAGAAGTTCATGCTTACCGTCGAACTGCAGGTAGAAGCTACGCAACGACTGGCGGGAGCGGTCGACGACCTCTTGTACCGTGAAATCGGTGCTGCCTTTTTCGATAATGATCGCCTGGGCGGCATCGAGAAAGCGCTGAACGCGCTGAGCGGCCCGAAGCTTGGCGGTTTTAATCGACCGTTCGACCGCACGCTGCTTCCAGGCGGGCTCTTCGCTGGGGCTTGTCACCGACGACTCAGCTGATGGCCGATTGGGGAGAACATGAACCGACTGTACCGGAGAACGCTTTGCCATAGCGGTCCTCGACCCCCTCTCGGCCAACGTGTCAGAGATTGTAACTTCCTCATGGTGAGAATAGTATTCTCATTTTCGAGATAACAGAAGGGCCACATGTAGAGCCTGGCGTGACACCTTCGGACCAACCCGTATACCTGTCCGAACATTCCCGTCGCCTGCCTCTTGCATTCCCGGCCCGGAAAAATTCCCGTCCACCACCCGACATGTTCCCGCCCACCACCCGACATGTTCCCGCCCACCCCCCGAAGGACGCCCCGTGTACATCGACTACGACGTCGCCGACAGGATCGCGACCATCACCCTCAACCGGCCCGAGGTCGCCAACGCTCAGAACCGTGAACTGCTCGACGAGCTCGACGCAGCCTGGATGCGCGCCGCCGAGGACCCGGAGGTCTCGGTAATCGTGCTGCGGGCTAACGGCAAGCACTTCTCGGCCGGTCACGACCTCAAGGGCGGCGGCCCCGTCCCCGACAAGATCACACTGGAATTCATCATCGAGTTCGAGGCCAAGCGCTATCTCGAATACACCCTGCGGTGGCGCAACATCCCCAAGCCGTCGATCGCCGCGGTGCAGGGCCGCTGCATCTCGGGCGGACTGTTGCTGTGCTGGCCGTGCGATCTGATAATCGCCGCCGATGACGCACAGTTCTCCGACCCGGTCGTGCTGATGGGTATCGGTGGCGTCGAATACCACGGCCACACCTGGGAACTCGGCCCCCGTAAGGCCAAAGAAATTCTGTTCACGGGCCGGTCGATGTCAGCCGAGGAGGTGCTCAGCACAGGCATGGTCAACAAGGTCGTTCCACGCGACGAACTCGACACCGAGACCCGTGCACTGGCCCAGCAGATCGCCAAGATGCCGCCTTTCGCGCTGCGCCAGGCCAAGCGCGCGGTCAACCAGACCCTTGACGTGCAGGGGTTCTACGCCGCGATCCAGTCGGTGTTCGACGTGCACCAAACCGGACATGGCAATGCGCTGAGCGTCGGAGGTTGGCCCGTGTTGGTCGACCTCGACCAAATGAAGGCCAACATCGACTGACCCCCCTCCCGGCGAGCGTGCGTGTCTGCGGGCGACACGCCAGTCCGAAGCAGAACTTTGCGCACACTCGTCGGGAGTGCGGGGGTCGGGATTTAGAGGACAGCCAACCGAGGTGCCGAGCCGCGCGCCCGCAGTCCGGCGCCTGCCCGGCGGGACAGCTCCCGCGAATTACCCAGCAACCCGTCGAGCACCAGGGCGCGCTTCACGTGATGCTGCATGGCGTGCTCTTCGGTGAAACCGATGCCACCCAGCACCTGCTGGCAGTGCTTGGCGGCGGTCAACGCCGCCTTACCGGCGGCGGCCTTCGCCAACAGCGCGGTCAGGTCGGGGCTTTCGGAGCCAGGCAGGCTCAATGCGGCCTCAGCGCCCTCGATGGCCACCAAGGTCTCGGCCAGCCGATGGCGCACGGCCTGGAAACTCGCTATCGGCTTGCCGAACTGCACACGGTCCATTGCATGCTGGCGAGCCAGCGAAAGCATCGCCCTGGCCGTGCCGACCAGCCACCAGCCCGCGGCGCGGCGAGCCTCACCGAGGCGCATCGTCTCACCCTCGGGTACCCGATGAAGCGGCAAACCGCCCAGGGTCGGGTCTGCTACCGCCGAGCGACTCCACACCACCCAGCCGCCACCGGCATAGGGCATAGGGGGAGTTCCGCCTGGCAGGCCACCGATGGTCTCCAGGATGACGTCGTTGAGAATCGATGCATGCGAACCGGTTTCGCCCAAAAGCCGAAAAACCATCGATATCGCCTGGTCGGGCACCTCGGAAAGCATTTCGGCCCAGCCGAGTTCGGCGAGCGCGGCGTCCAGGTCGGCGCCGGACGTCGTCTCCATCGTTTTTCGCAGCCCGTCTTCGAGCAGATCGAGCGAAGCCAGGTCCCCGTTGGTGGCCATCGTCATTCCTTCCCGAGGTCGAGCAGCCGGCGCGCGATGATGTTGCGCTGCACTTCGGCGGTACCGCCGTAGATCGTGGCGGCCCGCGAGTACAGGAACTCGGTGCGCCAGTCGTTGTCGTCGAGTTCGATGACCCCCGGAAGCAGGTCATGCACGGTGTCGTAGAGCTTTTGCTCGGCGCTGGCCAACAACAGTTTGTCGACCGAGGTGTCGGGACCGAGCTTGTGACCCTCCGCCAGCCGGTGCTGGGTAACCCGCGACCGGCAACGCAGCGTGTGCAGAGCCAGATACACCTCGCCCAAATCGGTATCCACGGCCTGTCCGTGGGCCTTGACCTCGGCGATCAGCTCGTCGAAACGGGCGTACAGGTAGGCGATGCGCTGCCAGAAACATGTAGATCGTTCGTAGGGCAGCAGGTCCATCGCCAGCTGCCAGCCGTCCCCGGGATTGCCGAGCATCCGGCTGGCGTCGACGGCCACATCGTCGAAGTAGACCTCGCAGAATTCATCGACACCGTGCATGGTGCGCAGCGGACGCACGGTGATACCCGGGGTATCGACGTCGACAAAGAACGCGGTGATGGCCCGATGGTTGGCAGTGTCCGGGCCGCCGGTGCGGGCGAGCACGATGCACCGTTGTGAGTATTGGGCGAAACTCGTCCACACCTTCTGGCCGTTGACGATATAGCGTTCGCCGTTCGAGTCAGGGTCTAACACGGCGCGGGTGGTCAATGAAGCCAGGTCGCTGCCGGCGCCCGGCTCGGAAAAGCCCTGGCACCACTGCTCTTCCCCGCTGAGGAGTTTAGGCACCATCTCGGCGGCCAGCTCGGGGCGCGCATAGTCGATCATCGTCGGCGCCAGCACCTCGAGCATCGAGTACGGGCCCGGTTCGGCCAGGCGGCGTCCGACGACCTCTTCCCCGACGATGGCCCGCAGTATTGCCGGCCCGCCCAGGCCGCCCGCGTTCTCGGGCCAACCGTACCGACCCCAGTCCGCGTCGTATAGAGCCTTTTGCACTCGTGCGAACTGGCGCATGTGGCTCTCGAGGGAGTGGTCGGCCGGTGGAGTCAGATCGGTGTCGTCGAGCCAACTCTGCAGCGCAGCGCGGAACACCGCGGGTTCAAACAACTCGTTCATCCCGCTTCTGGCCTTCCGATCGCGTGGGGGCGGCCGGAATCGTGGTCGCCGCTGCGGCGGATGAACGTCATGGCTCGGGTTTTCAACCGCCAACCCTCATCTGTGCGGACATAGGTGTCGTTGTAGTAACCGATGCGCATGTCGTGCTTGGAGTGCTCGATGAAGCACAGCGGTTGAGTACCGGTCGCCCTGTTGGGGTCATCGTCGTCGAGTGCAACCAGCGAGGTACCGGTCATGAACAGGCCCTTGGGTGCCGCCTCGACGAGCTCGGGGAAGCGTGCCAGCGTGTAGGTCGACCCGAAGGCGCTGTACGTTCCGTCCGGCGTGAACACCGAGACCAGTCCCTCGACGTCACCCTGGGTGATCGTCACCGCGTATTTTGCGAGGAGCTGCTGGATCTCGACCAGATCCTCGGTGCGGGATGGTTTAGTTGGCGCAGTCATTCTTGAAGACCTTACCGCCCTTCATTACAAAGCCAACATCCCGTGTAATGCCGATATCGGCCAGCGGGTCACCCGGCACCGCGATGATGTCAGCGAGGTACCCCTCGGCGATCCGGCCGAGGTCCGGTCTGTCGATCAGATCGGCGCTCACCACGGTCGCCGCGCGCAAGACCGCCGCCGGCGGCATCCCCCATTCGACAAGCGTGACGAGTTCGTCGGCGTTCTTGCCGTGCGGGATGGCCGGCGCGTCGGTGCCCACCGCGATCTTTACACCGGCCTCGTAGGCCGCCCTGATCGATGTCTCGGCCTTCGGGAACATCACCGCGGCTTTGTCCTGCAGTACTTTCGGAGCCTTGGACACATCCATGGCTTGGGCCAGGCGACGGGTCGTCACCAGGAAGCGGTCATTGTCGACCAGCATCTGGATCGCCTCATCGTCGATCAGGAAGCCGTGCTCGATGCAGTCGATGCCGCAGGCCACGGCGTGTTTGACCGCCTCGGCGCCGTGCGTGTGCGCAGCCACCTTGAGGCCTCGTCGGTGTGCCTCATCGACGATAACTCGCAGCTCTTCGTCCGAATAGTGCTGGGCGCCAGCCTCTCCCGTCAAGGACATGACACCACCCGAGCAGCAGACCTTGATCAGCTGTGCGCCGTGTTTGATCTGGTAGCGGACCGACTTGCGGATCTCGTCGACGCCGTTGGCGATGCCCTCCTCCACGGTCAGCTCCAAAACGCCGGGCATGAACGCCGCGAACATGGTCGGGTCGAGGTGCCCGCCGGTCGGAGTGATCGCATGCCCGGCTGGGATCACCCGCGGCCCGTCGATCCAACCGGCATCGATCGCCTTACCCAGCGCGACGTCGAGAAGGTATCCGCCGGTCTTGACGAACAGCCCGAGGTTGCGCACCGTCGTGAAGCCTGCCCGCAGGGTGCGCCGGGCGTTGCCGACCGCGCGCAGTACGCGGGTGGCGGGATCGTCCTGTACCTGTGACAGGCCGGGATTCTCTCCCCGGCCACCCATCAGCAGGTTGACCTCCATGTCCATCAGGCCGGGTAGCAGGATTGCGTCGCCCAGATCGATGATGGCCGATGACTCCGCATTCTGTGGCTCGCCGCCGACTCGGGTGATCACGCCGTCTTCGACGGTCACGACCCCTGGCCGGATGATCTCTCCGGCGTCGACGTCGAGCAGACCCGCGGCCTTGAGGATTACCGATGAGGCGCTTGCGCGAAGAGCATCGGCCGGGGCCACTAGACCACCGGCTCCTTGACGAGTTGGACGTAGGCCGCGCCGGCATCCAGCACTCGTGGTTGCTTCCACACCTCGACCGGGAAGCTCACCATGACGATGGACTGGCCCAGGTGGACGAGGGCCTTAGCGTCCTCAGGCATTCCTTTGAGGGGGAATCGCGCGTCGACGTAGACCATGATGTCCTCGAGGCGTGCCATGCCGGCATCGTAGAGATCCTGCATCTCTTCCATCGAAGAGTTCAGCCGCTTCTGGTAGCGCTCCTCTTCGGTGGGCAGACACCAGTCGCTGAACCGCTCAAGATCGGCGAATTCTTCTGGCAGCTTAGACATTTGCGTGATCTTTCTCGCTGGTTGCGGTGGTCTTGCCGTTAGCGCCGGTGGCGCTGTTGCCGTTTAAGCCGGCCTTGTGCCTATCCACGTACTTGTGCGCCGTGTGATGGAGGTGGCGCAGCAGGACCTCTTGGTCGCACAGCGGGAATTCGAGCACCGCCCGGGTGCCGATCTGGGTCTGGGTCGCTTCCAGCGTGTTGGCGTCCTGGTGCGCGTATTCCTTGAAGGTGACCGCTGCCAGTTCCTGGGAGAGCCGCTGGCGCAGGTTCTTCGGCGGTACGAAGTACAGATCGGCCTCGAAGATGTGGGTGTCCACACCGGTGGGCCAATAGTTGTAGGTCAGATACCAGCCCGGCGCCCAGAACAGCAGGGTGAAGTTGGGGAAGAACTCGAAAGAGTCCTGCCCCCAGGTCGAGTGACGTCCGGGGTTGATGGCCGGCGGCAATTCGTCGGGCAGGATTCCCTTGATGTCCGGCCGCTCCCAGGGCCCGAACAGGCCGCTGTGCAAGATGCGCTCGATGGGCTTGACCATCTTGAGGTCCTTCGGCGGGCTCATGCCGCCCCACGACGAGATCATGGAGTGATCGCCCTTGATGTCGTAGTGCAGCGCCTCGAAGCCGAACTTGGCGAGCTTTTCGGCCTCCTCCTTTTCGGCCTGCTTCATGTGCAGGATCGGCGCGTGGTAGAACTCGACGAACGCATCGATGAACAGCTTCCAGTTGGAGTTGATTTCCGCGCGGTAGCTGTAGTGTTCGGTCATCTCATGGAAGGGGTAGCCCTTCAGGCCCTGGCCGAACTCGCCCAGGTACTCCTCCAGCGAGACCGCATCGTCGTCGAAATTGACGAAGATGAAGCCTTCCCACACCTCGCAGCGCACCGGTTTGAGCGGGTAGTCGGCCTTGTCGACGTCGAAGAACTCTTGTTCCTGCTGGATGAAGGTCAGTTCGCCCTTCAGGTTGTAGCGCCAGGCGTGGTACTTGCAGACGAACTGGCGGCAGGTTCCGGAGACCTCCTCGCCTGGGAAGTCGTTCCAGACCAACTTGTTGCCGCGGTGGCGGCACAGGTTGTAGAAGGCGCGGATCTGTTCGCCGTCGTTGACGATGATGATCGAGGTACCTGCGCCGACCGAGGGCAGCTCACGGGTGACGTAGTTGCCCTTCTTGGGGATCAGCTCGACGCGGCCCATCTGCAGCC
>CAZLTV010000023.1:0-9056 GCA_964562545.1 uncultured Mycobacterium sp.
TGCCGACGACGACGTCGACGCGGAAGTCCTCCATCGCCAGGTAGAGCATCTCCTCGGCGGGCCGCGCGATGCGGTGGATCTCGTCGATGAACAACACGTCGTGCTCGACGAGGTTGGACAGCATCGCAGCCAGATCCCCGGCCCGCTCCAACGCCGGGCCCGAGGTCACCCGAAGTGAGGAACCCAGCTCGGCGGCGATGATCATCGCCAACGATGTCTTGCCCAGCCCTGGCGGACCCGACAACAGGATGTGATCCGGTGTGCCGCCGCGGTTTCTGGCACCCTCGAGGACCAGTTGCAGCTGCTCCCGCACCCGGGGCTGGCCGATGAACTCGCCGAGCGAGCGCGGCCGCAGGCTGGCGTCGACATCGCCTTCCCCTACCGACAACGCCGGAGAGACCTCGCGATCCTCGGGCCCGTCGTCGGCTGGCTGCTGGCCTTCCGCGCCTGTCTGAAAACGGCCCATTTCACTTCTTACCCAGCATCGACAGCGCCGCGCGCAGTGCAACCGACTGGTTGGCATCCGGGTCGTCGGCGAGCACCTTGTCGGTGGCCTCTTCGGCCTGCTTCTGGGCGAATCCAAGCCCGACGAGCGCCTCGATAACCGGCCCGCGCACGGTGAACCCGCCAGAAGACGTGATACCCGCCGATACCGCCGCGCCGACCTTGTCCCGCAGGGTCAGCACCAGCAACTCGGCGGTCTTCTTGCCCACCTTGGGAATTCGAGTCAGCGCCGTAACGTCACCGTCACCGATTGCCCGCCGCAACGTGGGACCGTCGTACATGGCCAACGCACCCAGCGCGATACTGGGCCCGATACCGGAAACACCGAGCAGGGTGAGGAACAGATTGCGGGCGTCGGAGTCGGCGAAGCCGTACAGGGTCATCGAGTCTTCCCGCACGATCATCGCGGTGATCAGCTGGGCCTCGGCGCCGCGGCGCAACGTGGCTAGTGTGGTGGGGGTTGCCATCACCTTGTAGCCGACGCCGGCGGCTTCGATGATGGCATGGTCGAGCGCGATGTCGAGAACCTCACCGCGTACCGCGGCGATCATGCCTTGGCCTGCTTGAGCCGGGCCTGATATTTGCGACGCTGCTCGGCGGCCTGGGCTTCTGCGGCGGCCATCCGGGCCATCATCGGAGCCCGCCAGCAGTGACAGATCGCCAGGGCCAGCGCATCGGCCGCGTCGGCCGGTGTCGGTTTCTGCTGTAACTGAAGAATCCTGGTGACCATCTCTGTGACCTGAGACTTATCCGCACGCCCGTTGCCGGTGACGGCGGCTTTGACCTCGCTGGGAGTGTGAAAATGGACGTCGATGTCGCGGCGGGCAGCGGCCAGCGCGATCACGCCGCCAGCCTGAGCTGTACCCATTGCGGTGTTGGCATTCTGGTTGGAGAACACCCGCTCGATGGCAATGACGTCCGGAAGGTGGGTATCCATCCAGTGCTCGACGGTGTCGGAGATCGTGAGCAGGCGATTCTGCAACGGCTGCTGGGCGGGGGTGCGCACTACGTCCACATCGAGGGCAACCACCTGGCGGCCTCGGCCACTCTGGATCATCGATAGCCCACACCGGGTTAGCCCGGGGTCGACACCCATCACCCGCACGACAAGCCCCTCACTGAGAACATTTGTTCGAGAGCTTAGCCGCCACCGCCGACGATCACGGGCAGGGACACGCGCTCACCGGTGTTCGTCGCCGGCGATTCCCCTGTTGGTTGCGCACCGACAAATTCCACCGCAGACACACCGCACTCGGCGGCCAACTAGCCGCCAGGCGCGTACCTAACCTCTCAGTACCTCTCAGTACCTCTCAGTACCTCTCGGTACCTCTCAAGTACCTCTGAAGCACCTCTCAGTTCGGTACGGCTAGCTCCCCGGATGTCCTGGAGAACGCAGACTCTCCGCCGATCCTGTTGGCCGCCTCCGTCGGAGGAGCACTGCAGCAGCCGCAATGGCCGCGGCCGGGACGACGGCCATGACCAACCCCAATGAGTGAATCGCGTCCAACAGACTCCGGGTCCCGTCAGCGACAACCTCACGAGCCTGTTCGGGGTCCAGCAGGTGCCCGCCTCCCGTGGAGGTGTCGGTGGGACTGCCACGTGCGGCCCGCAAAGCCTCGCGGGCCTCGTCGACGGTGACCCCCGTACCAGCCAGCCGGGGCGTTTCGTCGCGGACGAACAGGCTGGTGCCGACGAGCAGGAACACTGTCGGGCCCAACGAGTATCCGGCCATTCCGATTCCGGCTTTCACTGCCGAGACCGCACCGCCGAGATCGGCAGGCGCACTGGACATCATGATGGTCGCCTGGGGCGTCTGCACCACCGCTCCAGCTGCCGCGATGATCGCGACCGGCACGAAGAGCACCGTCAACGCGCTGGTCTCGGTAAGCAGGGTCAGCGACAGCAGACCCAGCAACATCAATCCCAGCCCGGCGATCAGTACCACACGCTCACCGCACCGCGCCGCTGCCCGGCCAGCCACGACCGCGGCGATCGCCTGCAGCAGCGTGGCCGGGATGAGCAGCCAGCCGAGCAGTTCGGGCGACTCTCTGCGGACCGCGATGAGGTAGAAACCCAGCAGAATCATCGTGCCGCCGGTCAGGAAGTTCGTCGCCAGGCCGGCGGTGACCGCGGCGTTAAACCGTGCCGAGCTGAAGATCCGCAGATCCAGCGCTGGATCACGGGTATGTAGCTCGCGGAAGACAAATCCCGCAGCCGCGATCAGCCCGAGCAGAATCGGCGCCACGGCTGCGGGGGCAAGCCCGTTCTCCAGTCGGGAGATTCCGTAGATCACGCCGAGCAGCGCCGCCCCGAGTAGAACAACGGCCGGCAGATCCAGCCGGCCCGGCGCGCGGGCTGTCTCCGGGACGAAGCGCAGCGTGATCACGAGCGTGACCGCAGCAACCGCGGGTGCGACGAGAAAACATGCGCGCCAGCCATAGTGGCTCACCAGCAGACCACCTATCGCGGCCATCGGAGCCGTGACCACATAGCCAGCCGCCAGGAAGAGCGCGATCGCCGCCATCCGGCGTCTCGCCGGGAAGACCGCGTTGACCAGCGCCAACGACAAGCCGAGCAGAAATGCGAACGCGACACCCGTCAGCGCGCGGGCAACCATCAGGATCGCCACATTGGGCGCGAGCGCCGACATCAGCCCGGCGGCGACGGTGCCCAACAGCCCGACGACGAACATCCGCTTCATGCCGTACAGATCCCCGAGAACACCGGCGCCGAGCACTGCGGCCGCAAGAGTGAGCGTGGTCAGGCTGGCCACGAAGCTGGCGGTACCTTGCGACAATGCCAGTCCGTCACGGACTTTCGAAATATTCGCCGCCAGGATCACTGGATCCGCGGTGATGGCAGCGCCGAACCCGGCAGCGATCACCGTCATCGTCGCGACGACCGGCGACAGCTCGGACTCAGCCGACCTCCGTTCGCCGCCGACCGATCCCACCGCAGCGAGTCACATTTCCGCTAGGGATGCTTGCGGTGGCGCCGAGGTCACATCTGCGATTATGTGCCGTACGAGCAGGAACGGCCACCGGAGCGGTGGTCGCTAGTCTTCGTCGAGCGCGGCGGCAACGTCGTCGGGGATGTCGATGTTGGTGTACACGTCCTGCACGTCGTCACTGTCTTCGAGTGCGTCGACCAGCTTGAGGATCTTACGTGCGGCTTCGAGATCCACCGGCACCGTCACCGACGGCTGAAAACTCGCCTCCGCGGATTCGTAATCGATGCCTGCATCCTGCAGCGCGGTGCGAACCGCCACCAGATCTGTTGGCTCGGAGATGACTTCGAAGCTGTCACCTAGATCGTTGACATCCTCGGCGCCCGCGTCGAGAACCGCGACCAGTATGTCGTCCTCGGTGAGGCCGTTCTTCTCCAGTGTCACCACACCCTTGCGGGAGAACAGGTAGGCCACCGAGCCTGGATCCGCCATGTTGCCGCCATTGCGTGTCATCGCCACACGTACCTCACCGGCGGCGCGGTTTCGGTTGTCGGTCAGACACTCGATCAGCACGGCGACCCCGTTGGGCCCGTAACCCTCATAGGTGATGTTCTGCCAGTCGGCGCCACCGGCTTCTTCACCACTGCCCCGCTTGCGGGCGCGCTCGATATTGTCGTTGGGCACCGAACTCTTCTTGGCCTTCTGAATGGCGTCGTAGAGTGTCGGGTTACCGGCCGGATCACCGCCGCCGACACGGGCGGCGACCTCGATGTTCTTGATCAACTTCGCGAACATCTTGCCGCGACGGGCGTCGATGACGGCCTTCTTGTGCTTGGTGGTGGCCCACTTGGAATGGCCGCTCATGTGCGAACTACCTTCTTCTCTTCTCGCTGACGTCTGAAGTCCGACTGATCAGTCTACGTGGGAGTTCAGCGGCCACCGAATGACCACCGGATGGCGACCGAATGACCGTCGAGTCCACGCCCTCGTGACGAACGCGGCGGCCCCGGTCAGGCGTCAGACTCCCCTGCGCATGACAGATGTTAGCTCAAACACACTTAAACCCCTCCGAACTTACTCCTGAGTAAGGTACCTGCCATGACGTTCTCCCTGGAACTGTCCCCTGACCTAGTTCACATCCGGGACTGGGTGCACGAATTCGCCGCTGACGTGGTGCGACCCGCCGCCGCAGAGTGGGACGAACGCGAGCAGACACCCTGGCCGATCATCCAGGAGGCGGCCAAGGTCGGCCTCTACTCGATGGAGATGTTCGCCGAACAGGCCGCCGAACCGTCGGGCCTGGGCATGGTCGTGGTGTTCGAGGAGATGTTCTGGGGCGATGCCGGTATTGCGCTGTCCATACTGGGAACCGGTCTCGCCGCGGCCTCGCTGGCGGCCAACGGCACGCCCGAACAGATCGGCGAATGGGTGCCGCAGATGTTCGGAACCGTCAACGAACCGCAGGTCGCAGCATTTTGCTCGTCGGAACCCGGCGCGGGCTCCGACGTGGGCGCGATCCTCACCCGGGCCCGCTACGACGAGGCCAGCGACGAATGGGTGCTCAACGGCACCAAGACGTGGGCCACCAACGGCGGGATTGCCAACGTCCATGTCGTCGTCGCCTCGGTATACCCGGACCTCGGCAGCCGTGGGCAGGCGTCGTTCATCATCCCGCCCGGCACCGAGGGACTCAGCCAGGGGCAGAAATTCCTCAAACACGGCATCCGCGCCTCCCACACCGCCGAGGTGGTCCTCGACGAGGTCCGAATCCCGGGCGGGCTGATCGTTGGCGGCAAGGAGAAGTTCGACGCCCGGATCGCCAAGGTGCGCGAAGGCAAGAAAGCCGCCGGGCAGGCCGCGATGGCGACCTTCGAACGTACCCGCCCCACCGTCGGCGCGATGGCCGTCGGGGTCGCCCGCGCCGCCTACGAGTACGCCCGCGACTACGCCTGCGAACGCGAACAGTTCGGCCGCAAGATCGGCGACTTCCAAGCCATCGCCTTCAAGCTGGCCGATATGAAGGCCCGTATCGACGCTGCGCGGCTGCTGGTCTACCGAGCAGCGTGGATGGCCCGCACCGGCAAAGAGTTCACCGCGGCCGAGGGCTCGATGGCAAAGCTGGTTGCCAGCGAAACTGCAGTGGCCGTCACCGACGATGCGATCCAGATCCTCGGCGGAAACGGCTACACCCGCGACTACCCGGTCGAGCGGATGCACCGCGACGCCAAGATCTTCACGATCTTCGAAGGCACCAGCGAAATCCAGCGCCTAGTGATGGGCCGCGCTATAACAGGGTTGCCGATCCGCTGAACGCGATTCTGCGCCAGCACTATTGAGGAAACCGTTGCGCGGACACCGGACGGAACATCGCCGTCATTGTCTCGAAACACGCCGGGCCTAACCTCGGTCAATGACCCAAGAGCTCGGCGGAGCCGCGGAGAACGAAGTGGTCGAAGCCGACCTCAACGCCGTGAGCGCCACCAAGGAGACGCTCGAAGACTACACACTGCGGTTCGCCCCGCGCAGCTACCGCAAGTGGTCCACCCGGGTGGTCGGCGTCTCGGCGCTCGGCGGTATCGCCTACCTCGCGGACTTCGCTATCGGCGCGAACATCGGCATTGCATACGGAACCACGAATGCGTTGTGGGGCATCGCGATCTTCGCGATAGCGGTGATGATCACCGGCTTCCCGCTGGCCTACTACGCCGCGCGCTACAACATCGACCTCGACCTCATCACCCGAGGCAGCGGCTTTGGCTATTACGGGTCGGTGCTCACCAACGTCATCTTCGCAACGTTCACCTTCATCTTCTTCGCCCTCGAAGGCTCCATCATGGCGCAGGGACTCGAACTGGGCCTCGGAATCCCGCTCTGGGTCGGCTACGCGCTGTCGACGATCATCGTCTTTCCCCTCGTCATCTACGGCATGAAAGTTCTTTCCACACTGCAGGTCTGGACAACTCCGCTATGGCTGATCCTCATGGTCGCACCGTTCGTCTACCTGGTGGCCAGCCATCCCGATTCGGTTTCGAAGTTCTTCGCCTACCAGGGTGAGAACGGCTCAGGCGGATTCGACCTCGGCATGACGCTGCTGGCCGCGGGCGTGTGTCTGGCATTGATCGTCCAAATCGCCGAGCAGATCGACTACCTGCGATTCATGCCGCCACGCACACCGGAGAACAGGCGAGGCTGGTGGACCTGGATGCTTCTCGCCGGGCCCGGCTGGGTCGTCTTCGGCGCTCTCAAACAGATCGTCGGACTCTTCCTGGCGGTCTACCTGATCGCCAACGTCTTCGACGGCGTGGTGTCAAACGCCAACGAACCGGTGCACCAATTCCTCGAGATCTACCAGAACTTCCTTCCGCCGTGGCTGGCCATGACCCTGGCGGTGGCTCTCGTCGTCATCAGCCAGATCAAGATCAACGTCACCAACGCCTACTCCGGATCACTCGCGTGGACGAACTCCTTCACCCGCGTCACCAAGCACTATCCCGGCCGGCTGGTGTTCCTCGCGTTTAACCTGTTGATCGCGCTGATCCTGATGGAAGCCAATATGTTCGCGTTCCTGAACTCCATTCTGGGCTTCTACGCCAACTGCGGTATCGCCTGGGTGGTGGTCGTCGCCTCAGACATCGTCTTCAACAAGTACCTGCTCAAGATCTCCCCGATGAAGCCGGAATTTCGGCGCGGAATGCTCTACGCGATCAACCCCGTCGGCTTCGTCTCCCTGATCGTCGCAGCGGGGACATCGCTGCTGGCGTTCTTCGGCCTCCTCGGCGAGGGCATCCGACCGTATTCGCCGCTGGTCGCCATGATGCTGGGCGCCGTATTGCCGCCAATACTCGCGATCGCGACCAACGGGAAGTACTACCTGCGGCGCACCGACGACGGTGTCGACCTACCAATGTACGACGAGCATGGAAACCCGTCCGGCGAGCACCTCGAATGCCACGTCTGCCTGACCCACTTCGAGCGGCCCGACATGGCGAAGTGCGACACCCACGACGCGTTCGTCTGCTCGCTATGCCTGGCTACCGACAAGGTGCCCGATCACGTCCTGCCCGCCCAGCCATAGCGGATTCGGCGTGGTCGACCGCGCTCAGCGCAGACGATCACCCCGCAATCACCTCAGGCGCTGCCGTTGACCATATCCACGAACAGCGCGTGCACCCGCCGGTCACCGGTCATCTCGGGGTGAAAGGCCGTGGCCAACGTCCTGCCCTGACGGACCGCCACCGCGTGGCCGGCCACACTGGCCAACACCTCCACATCGGGCCCGACCCGCTCGGCCCACGGCGCCCGGATGAACACCGCGTGCACCGGGCCCTGGAGCCCACGGAACGCAAGGTGCTCCTCGAAGGAATCAACCTGACGTCCGAAAGCATTGCGCCGCACGGTCATATCGATCCCCTTGAGCGGTGTCGCCTCACGTCCCGGGGTGCCCGCATCGAGGATTTCGGTGGCCAGCATGATCATTCCGGCGCACGAGCCGTAAGCCGGCATGCCGTCGGCAAGTCTGGCCCGCAGCGGATCGAGCAGATCGAATTCGCGCAACAAATGGCTCATCGTGGTCGACTCCCCACCCGGTATCACCAGGGCGTCGACGGAATCGAGTTCGATACGCCGGCGCACCGTCAGGGTCTCGGCGCCGGCCGCGCCCAACGCGGCGAGATGCTCACGCGTGTCGCCCTGCAACGCAAGCACGCCAACGCGGGCGCTCACCCGCGCCCCGGAACGAACTCACGAGCGTAGCGGGTCAAACCCTCCTGCATTACGGCCGCGACCATCTCCCCGTACCGGTTGAAGATCTTGCCTTGCGTCAACGATCGCCCACCGCACGCCGACGGTGAGGACTGGTCATAAAGCAGCCACTCGTCAGCCCGAAACGGGCGCATGAACCACATCGCGTGATCGAGCGAAGCGACCATCAGATGCTTGCTCTCCTCGACGTGGTTGACCGTAGCCGAACCCAGCAACGTCAAGTCACTCATGTACGCCAACGCGCAAATATGCAACACGTGATCATCGGGCAACGGGTCGCGATGCCGGAACCACACCTGTTGCTGAGAGGCCACGCCGTCGCGCGCCTCGAGTTGGTCACGCGGCACGATCCGCACATCCCACTCGTCGAACTGCCGGAAGCTCGCATCGTCAAAAACCGGGCCAGCGACCTTGAAGTCGGGGATGTCGTCTGGTGGCGGAGCCGACGGGAACGCATCCTGATGCTCGATGCCGCTCTGGTCGGTCTGAAATGACGCCGACATCGAGAAGATCGTCTCACCATGCTGGATCGCGTTGACCCGGCGCGTGACAAAGGACCCCCCGTCCCGCAGCCGCTCCACCAGGTAGACCGACGGGGCGCGGGCGTCGCCGGGGCGTAGGAAGTAGCCATGCAGCGAATGCACCTGGTACTCGGGAGCCACCGTGCGCACCGCCGACACCAGCGACTGCCCGGCCACGTGCCCACCGAACGTGCGCTGCAGGAAGCCAGACTCCGGGCTGAACACGCCGCCGCGATAAATATTGACTTCGAGCTGCTCGAGGTCGAGGATCTGCTCGATCGACATCAGATAACGCTCTTCGCGCAAGCGCTCATCCACATAAC